>JBJKSY010000420.1:0-4128 GCA_046703645.1 Cyclobacteriaceae bacterium | reverse complement strand
GCATTGGCAGTAAGATGATTGCTGTCATAAGTAAAACTGTAAACGGGAGCATTGTTTTCGCTGTATTCCTTCAACCTGAAGTTCAATGAAGCAAAATGACTTTGACGGTAATCAGGCAACTCATTGTTTTTGCTGCATGATAAAAAAGATAGCAGGATAAGAATACCGGCAAGATTTTTCATTTCCTATTTCTTAACGGAATTTGTGAAAGGAGGAAGTTCTTATAATTCTAAAGATGCCGAAATGCTTAAGGTAAATTAAGTAAATTATAAGAATTATCAATGATTGAATGAATTTTTATTGAGATAAGAAAATTCTATTTGAAATTTTAAGCTCTATCCCTTTTACCTTTCTGTCTTTAAACGGACTAAGGTCAGGCTAATCCCCTGTTTTTTGGGGAGACGTGTCATCATTAAAGATGTCTTCAGGAACACCCGAATTGATCTTATAATCGGAATATTTAATAATTACTTTTCCTTCCTGCTGAGTAGTATCGGGGCTGGAGGAAGTGTCAATATCCCCCATGAATTTTAATGGAAACTTAAGTTTATCGACATCGAAGGTTATGGTAATCCGGCTGGGTACCGGATAATCCTGCCGGCTGTAGTTTAATAACACGTCATAGGATCCCGATTTTTTTGTATTGACCTCCATCCTTCTTACCAGAAAACTGGTTGAATCAATGAACAGGCTTGCGAGAACTATATCCGATCTCTCATTATCCGGTATTATTTTAATTTCATAACATTTATTTCCATCAATCATATTGGATCCGGCACTTACAAGAATTGCAGGTTCCTGTAGAATTTCATTGATTGAAAAATTAAGCCCTTTTCTTGGGACCAGAATGAAGCTTTTACTTTTAAAACGATACTTATCAGGATATTTAAAATATACCGTGGCATACTTATCCGGGATCTTAATCGATTTTACGTCAACAATTATTTCCGCATGTGCAGAAAAATTCCTAACTCTCTCATAGCTTTTACGGACATGATCAATGATTTCCGATGGGGTTTCTTTTTGAGCCTTTAAGTTCAATATATCGAAAAAAATCAAAAATGAAACAAGAAATATTTTCATTACGAGGTTATTTCTTTTTGTTTAAAAACCCATAAGGAAATTAAATAAAAAAATAAGATATGGACCATCAATACCAGGCCTGATCCGATGATCATTTTTTTATCAATGGAAAAATTAAAGAATTCCCGCCAGTAGCCCAGATAAGTTGTAAATAAAAATGGTTTCAGCCAGTCAAATAAGCCGATCTCAAAGTTCGATAAAATGGTGAAAATAATGACGATGGCCATGGTGATCAGAATTGGTGTCATAGAATTATCATATATGCAGGAAAATAAAAATGCGAGGGATCCCACAGTACACATTCCTATCATTCCATATAAAAATGCCAGTAAAAATCGTATGGCCAGGCCCTTGGATGGAAGTATAACTATGCCTTTGATCAATACGATCAGATCCCCCTTTCCGAAAACCATTATACCAAGTCCGAAGCTGAAAATAGCAAGAAATACAACCAATAAAATACAATAAACCAAGGCAGTTAAAAATTTACCAGTCAATACAGCAGATCTGGTAACTGGCCGCGTAAGGTATATTCGGAAAGTTCCTGATGAGGACTCGCCGGATACAAGGTCACCTGTTACGATTACTATAAGAATCGGAATATGGATCCATAGGGTATTCAGGGCAAAATAAGTGACAAGATATCCGTTAAGAAGATTGCCCTGCAGGTAAAAATTTTCTTTAAGGTTGTTAATAAAAGAATCGAGCAAACCCTGACCGTCTGCGTACAAACCGGCTTCAATCAGAATCAATATAATTATAACGGCAATGATGCCAATATAGCTGCGTCCCCTTCTGAGGAGTTTTTTAAGTTCAATGAGTAAGGTTGTCCAAATCATCATTAGTCAGTTGAAGGAAAATATCTTCCAGAGAATTTACCGGAATAACCGAATCAACATCAATCCCGGCATTAATCAATATTTTATTAATGTAAGCTGAATTAAATCTGTCAGTCCTGACAATCAAAACTTCATTACCTTTTTGTTTCAATTCGGTAAATCCTGATTTATTTAATATATCAATTGCCCCTGCTACATTTCGGACAGAAATTCGCACTTCATGAACATTAGCAGACAGCAACTCCGTGATCTTTCCTTCGAGAATTGCTTTGCCATGATGCATGAGAACCATCCGGTCAGCAATGAGTTCAATTTCATTTAAGATATGTGATGACAAAATGATCGTAATTCCCTTATTTTTAGCAAGATCTCGTAAAATATTTCTGATTTCAACTACCCCCTGCGGATCCAGACCATTAGCCGGTTCATCCAGTATAATTAATTCGGGATCATTAATAAGCGATTGTGCTATGCCGAGTCTCTGTTTCATACCCTGTGAAAAAGTCCCGACTTTCCGGTGCATGTACTCAGTTATTCCCAGCCATTGTATCTTTTCGAGGATAACCTGTTTCGGATTTTTTATTCCGGAAAGATTTGCCAGAATTTTCATATTTTCCCAGGCTGAGAGGTAATTATAAAAATCCGGCCGTTCTACAAGAGCTCCTATCTTCCTTCTCAAACGGTAATTCCCGGCCGATCGGCTCTCGTTAAAAAGTGTAATTGTTCCCGAATCTTCCCTTATCAATGAAAGCAAAATACGGATGGTAGTGCTTTTTCCTGAACCGTTCGGCCCTAATAATCCATAGATCTCCCCTGAATTAACCGTAAATGACAGATCATCTACTGCTTTGATTTCGCCATAATATTTAAATAAATTCCGGACACATAATACAGCCGCCACAGGTTTCAGTAATTAAAATATACGGAATGATACGTTCTGGCAAAAAAGGTGGTTTTCCAGAAATGTCTGGAAAGTAAATACGCAGGTTTTGTCCATATGAAATCGGGAAGTAAATGGTACCATCTATACCCGCATTTCAAATAGTATCTTGATAAGCGGGTCGAAAATCCGGATTCTAAAGCTGCAACATATGCGGCATCACGCTGACAGCGAGAATGGCGCAGGGCTCTGACAAACCTGTATTTAAATCCATAAAGATAAAACAGGTCCCGCAGAAGTTTATAATTCTGATATCTTGAACGGGCATCCAATTGTGCAAATACTGGAATTGAGGACAGCCATATTGCCAGCAAGCTTTTAAAAAAAATTTTAATTGTATTGCCTTCGTGAAAATTTTCAATGAAGTGCCTGCAAAACTCGAAAGCTGAGAAAAGTGAAATTAGTGTAATGATATGAAGAAGGTAACTTGTCATCAGGTAATTCCTCAATCTGTAAAATGAATTGAAATTCAGAGAACCGGACTTTATGGATAATTGATAAGATTTCAATATAGTACTTTTGACCTTGTCAAGTTATTGATTTCATCGGAAATAAAAAGGCTTTTCGTGATGTTACCGGTATATGAAAGTGTCATTTTATCAATTTTTTTTGAATCTGATATAATCCTGGTATTTCATGCACCGGTTATCTATTTCTTCTTTTACTGACTCAGGATTATTAATAATTTTATAAAATCTGTCCAGGTAGCTTAAGGCCTGTTCTTTAAGGTAACCCGGGTACAATTTATCATTTAATTTGATATTTGTGAATTTATCTTTCATTTCCATATAATAATCAAATGCCGCCTTCTTCTCAGATTGGGTCATACACAATCCTTTGTACAGTTGCGGATCTACCAGTTTATCTTCCGGGACACCTGCAGGTTTCCCGTAACTTGCATCAACAAAACCGCTCATGTCAAAATCATATGGTACCGCCACAGGTATTGATACGGTGTCCTTAGCCATCAGATTTATATTTTTATGAGAAGTTACCCACCAGTCACTATTACCAACCATGAATTCAAAAAGGTCAAGACGGATCATGGACATTCTGGCAAGTTGATATGGATTATAAAATCTATCGGTAATTTCCATGTGATTCCTTTCGGCCATGAGCTTGTTATCTTCCAGGAAAAAACTATACTTATTGAAGTATAATTTATTTTTAACTGTATCGTAATAATTGACTTTAACCAGCCTGACATCGAAACTTGAATCCGTTACCAGGTTGTATAATTTATAGATCATGTATTCCTTTAAAATA
>JBJKSY010000419.1:0-3412 GCA_046703645.1 Cyclobacteriaceae bacterium | reverse complement strand
TAGAAGCTACCCCCTGCCAACCGATAGATATGAAAAATGTCAAAGCCAGGATAATCACGGTAAAATATACATACGATAATGAATTTCTAACTGGTGAAGGTCCCAGGGGCTCCCTTATTCCATGATTAATTGAATCGTCGTAACTTCTGATTCCGATACCAGCAGTTTTCCCGAACGTTCTTTGAACTAATTTTACAATGAGTCTCCAGTTAAGGGCTATGTGCAATGCCGTTAACCAGAGAGTAATATCGACCGATGAATTATGCAACCACATCCAGAAACCCGGCTGATAGGTATGAAATCCTAAAGAAGGCATTATGGTCTTTGACATCATGATCCCTGAGAAAATGATGGTATTGAAAGCGATAAACAGGAATATATTCAGCATGAATTTCAGCCGGTTCATCGCGCTTAGTTTTCCAAAGAAATTTTTGATAAAACAGGCTATCCATTTAATATGAAGCAGCATATGAACGATCAGAATGACTGCAAGACTGATCCCCAGCCATTCATGAAATGAATTTCCGGTTCCATGTTCTTCATAAAGAATCAGGAAAGCGCAAAGCAGCAATATATCTGCAAGAAAGTTGGCCGGATTGCGGTTGTTGTTGTGAGTCATATGAAATTAAAAGTATATGGCATTTGACAGTTTAGATGTCTTCGCTGCTAAAAACTTGCTCAGGTACCCTGGTAAATTTGAATTATTACGGAATTGACAGAAGAAAAAATTGCAGGTAACCCGGTAACCGAAATATCGAACGGGGCTCAGTAATGTATTATCCGGGGTGTTATTCCGGATTTTTCCTTTAAATAAATTTCATAATCGCCGCGGAATTCCATTCTTTTTTCGATAGTCTCTTTAAATGTACCGGAGAGTCCCATAAGAAGTTCGCAAACTTCACGTACCGCATGGGAACCTCCCTCGGCATTTGTAATATAATCGCATACCCGTTTTTCCACGGCATAACCCGATGTAAGGGGGCTGGCTTTACGGTGAACCATAAAAGAAAGGCCGCATTTTTTTGCCATCCCGAAATCCAGTATATCATCAAAAATAAAGGCTACTTCATTTAACGCTGACCCTGTTTCTTCGCAGATCTTCTTAAAGGCTTCTTCCTTGAATTTGTAATTCAGGTAAACGGCATCAAAGTTTTCCCTCCCGGCAAATTCAATGGCCATGGCATTATTAAGGCCGGTCACAATATAGGAATGCATGCGGGATTTACGGGTATAATAAAAGTTAAATCTGAGCAGGTTCACCCCCATGGAATCAGGTTCGGAGAAAAGGCTTCCCAGCTCGCCATGTTTCTGCCCGTCATTGAAAACCCCGTCCCAGTCGAAAACGAAGGTTCTTATTCTTGTATATTTTTCCCTGATTTCTTCGGGAGAGGAGAGAAATGTTCCTCCGAGGGAAGTAAAAAGTTCTCCCGTCCTGTTCATATAACGTCCTGTATATCGATAATGCCGACGGGCTTCCCGTCCTCAACCACCACAATATTATCAACCTTGGTTTCGGCAAATTTATTGGAGGCCTCAAAAAGAGTGGCGCCGGCTTCAATGGTGATCGGGGAATTGGGTTCGAGATCGGCCAGCTTTTTCTGGCTTAAGTTCTCCTTGTCGTGCAGGGTTCGCCGGAGATCACCGTCGGTGAAGATCCTGTATAAATCCTTGTTCTTGTCAAGAACGATCACAGCGCCCAGTTTTGACCTCGTCATGGATATGAGTGCATCAAAAATGGTGACATCGTTTTTCAGCATGGTGTCATCGGTCTGCATGACTTCCCTTACTTTGGTGGTAAGCAGGTAGGTATGACGTTCGAACTGCCCTTTCCCGGTTTCCGTAAAGTCATTCTGGGTCAGTTGTTTCATCACGTGCCAGGGCATGGTGCAGGCATGCACGCCGATGTTGATCGCATTCCTTACATGCTCCGAATTCCTCACCGATGAAAACATGATCTTGGAGGGGTAATTATAACGGATGGTGGCATTAACGCACTGTTCCACCATCGAAAGAGCATCATGCCCCTGATCCTGTAGACGTCCCACAAGCGGACAGATATAATTGGCCCCGGCTGCCATGGCTATATAGGCCTGCTGAAGTGTATAGATCAGGTGCAGGTTCACCAGCAATCCCTGGTCCCTGAGCATTTTGCATGCCTTTGCTCCTTCAAGAGAAACCGGGATCTTGAAAACGGTTTTAGTTTTATCGAGACCCAGACCAAGGAGTCGGTGAGCTTCATCAACAAAAACCTGGGCATTGTTACCCAGAGCTTCGATCTGCAGAATAGGCACCTTTTTGGAAAGTTGTTTTATGGCAGCATCGATATCGGTAATTCCTTCACGGTGCATGAAAGTGGGAGTAGTAGTGAGCCCGGTCACGAATCCCAGGTCCATAGCGGCATCAATTTCCTTGAAATTTACGGAGTCAAGATATAGTTCCATTGTATTATGATTTTCTGTATTTCTTTTCTGTCTGGTGAATTTCGATCAAAGGTTTTAAAAACTCTTCAAGGTTCGATAATTTCATCTGGCTTGCAGCGTCGCACCTTGCCACCGCCGGTTCCGGATGCACTTCAATGAAGAAACCGTCAACACCTGCTCCCGCGGCTGCCCTGGCGAGTGTGGGCATATACTGACGCATGCCTCCCGCCGGATCCGCACTGGGTATGCCATACTTCCTGACAGAATGAGTGATATCGAAAACAACAGGGTAGCCGAAACGGTTCATTTCGTAAAAGCTTCGCGGGTCAACGATCAGGTCATTGTAACCAAAGGCATATCCCCGTTCTGTAACCACGATTTTCTTGTTCCCCTGCGATTCGATCTTCTTAATAGGATGGATCATGTTCTCGGGAGCAATAAACTGGCCATGCTTTATATTGATGGTTTTCCCGCTCTTTGCTGCTGCAACCACCAGGGTAGTCTGCATGCATAGGTAAGCAGGGATCTGGATGACATCCAGCACATCCGCAGCTTCTTTCACCTGTTCAGGGTAATGAATATCAGACAAAACCGGCAGGTCGAACTGCGTCCTGATCTTTTCCAGCAATGTCAGGCCGTCGGAGATCCCGGGACCCATGTAGTATTCCACGGAGCTCCGGTTATCCTTCATGAAGGATGATTTATAAACTACCGGAATATCGAGACGTATGGAAATCTCTTTCAGAGTTTCGGCTGCCCTCATCATGGTGGCATCATCCTCGATGACACAGGGCCCGGAAATCAGGAATAACTTCCCGGAATTGAAGATTTTATCAAAGAGTTCCATGAGGTTTCATTAAGAATTGCAAAGTTAGGGATAGAATTAATTTTAATTTAAGGAATTTTATTTTAATGCCCTCTTCCTGTCATTCTCGTCCAGGAGAATTTTCCGGAGGCGAAGTGATCTTGGGGTCACTTCCAGGTATTCATCC
>JBJKSY010000418.1:0-3604 GCA_046703645.1 Cyclobacteriaceae bacterium | reverse complement strand
AATTATCCAGGTGATACTGATTAATCAATTTCGCGATCGCGTTCCTTTCCTCCGCTCTGATATTTGCAATGATCAGGTGTTGGTTAGGAGTGAGCCTGAAATCCCCTTTATGCACTTTTGCGATTTCCCGCAAACCCGTCATAACCTGATTGCCCGGGACATCCCGGATCCTTCCATTCTGGATAAAGCAGGTGTAATGCCAATTTCCATTTATTCCTTCAACCCAGCCGTACCGGTCATGATTATGTTCAAATTTAAATGGCCTGGGTACTTCAGGTTTCCATCCCAGTCGATGGGTCAGCTCATCCAGCAGCCAATCCAGACCCCTGTCCTCAATTGTATATTTCAGCCTGGCGTGCTTACGGTTGGCCCTGTCGCCGAAATCTTTCTGAATTTTCACCAGGCTTTCCGCAAGTTCAATAATATTTTCAGGCCTGCAGAATCCTATGAGGTCACCCAGGCGTGGGAAGGTGGCCGGGTCATTATGAGTCATTCCCATTCCCCCCCCGGCCAGGATATTGAATCCGGCAAGCCGGTTGTTTTCAAGGATTGCTATCAGCCCTAGGTCGTGGGCATATACATCTACGTCGTTATCCGGTGGGACGGCAATCGCGATCTTGAACTTCCTGGGGAGATAGGATTTCCCATAAATGGGTTCTTCTTCCGGCCCGTTCGTTATTACAGGTTGCTGATCAAGCCATATTTCATGATATGCTTTCGTTTTAGGGGCAAGATGTTCACTGAGCTGCCGCGACAACTCATAAACCTCACTGTGAATTTCAGATTGGTACGGATTGGGATTGCACATTACATTCCTGTTCACGTCCCCGCATGCCCCAAGTGTATCCAGAAGGATCTCATGGATCTCCCGGATGATTTTTTTTACATCACCTTTCCAAACACCGTGAAACTGAAAAGACTGGCGGGTAGTCAGGCGCAACGTGTTATTGGCATGATCAGCAGCCAGACGGTCAAGTACCAGCCATTGGGCCGGAGTTACTATGCCACCGGGGGTACGGACCCGGATCATAAACTGAAAATAATTCTCCAGTTTTTGTTTGTATCTTTCGGCACGCAATTCCCTGTTGTCCTGAAGATACATGCCATGAAATTTCAATAATTGCTTGCTTTCTTCAGAAACTCCCGCTGTAATCGGATCATTGAAATCATCGACAATATGTCCCCGAAGGTAATTGCCTGATTCTTTTATAGTTTCCACTTCCGATAAAGCCGGAATGCCTGCATTGCCCGATTTCTTCATTTGCATTAACTTTTAATAAACATCTTTCAGGTATCGTTTCTCCTGTTGCATTTTCTGAATGTATTCTTCGGCTGCCTGAATGCTGATCCCTCCGGTTTCCTGAACTATTCTTACCAGGGAATTATGAACATCTTTCGCCATATGTCCGGCATCACCGCAAATGTATATATAAGCACCTTCTTCCAGCCAGGAATAAAATTCCCTGCGTTTTTCCCATAACCTGTCCTGAACGTATATCTTCCCGGCGCCATCCCTGGAAAATGCGACATCCATACGAGTAAGATCTCCGCGGTTCATATAATCCTGCCACTCCCGCTGGTAGAGGAAATCGGTACGAAAGTTACGATTCCCGAAAAACAACCAGTTTTTCCCGCTGGCTTCTCTATATGTTCTTTCTTCTATAAAGGCCCTGAATGGTGCCACCCCGGTTCCGGGTCCGATCATTATAATGGGCGTAGAAGGATCATCAGGCAGCCGGAAATTTTCATTTTTCTGAATAAATACTTTCACTTCGGATCCTTCTTCAAGCCTGTCGGATATATAGGTGGAGGCAACCCCTTCGCGAGTCCTGCCGTATTTGTGATACCTGATCGCCGCAACTGTAATATGTACTTCACCCGGATTTACACGGAAGCTCGATGCTATTGAATACAGGCGGGGTGCCAGGTTTCTAAGTGTTGATATAAAGGATTGTTCCGATAATGGATTCGTGGAAGGGAAATCTTCCAGAACATCAATGATCTGCCGCCCGGATTTATACTCATGGAGAATGTCTTTGTTCTCTGCGGCAAGCATTTCGATCAGGGAACCGTTCTGTGCCAGGTCGCTATATTTATGAAGAAAAGATTGGGACAAGGAAGTAATATCCAATATTTCCATCAGCGCTTTTGCAAGCGGGATCCGGGTATCATCAAGAGTCACAGGTTCGTCGGCATGGAACTTCATGACGTTCAGAATTTGACCAACCTGTTGCTCCGAATTGACAGGCACAACGCCAAGGGCATCGCCAGGTTCATAGGTCATACGCGGATCTTCCAAAAGAAGCTCGACATGACGGGTTTCCTTTTCTGCCCCCCTTCCATTCAGGTTTATATTCTGTAAAACCCTGCCAACATAAGGATTGCGCCTGGAATACGAACTGTCCCCTGAATCCGGGGCAGGTAAATTACCGGCCGGCAAAGAAACCTTATACGATGACGTGTTTAAATCTTTGATATTGCCGGTCAGGCTGGAAAGCATTCCATCCATCCATGTTTCAGCATCCGGTTCAAAATCCGTATCACAATCAACGCGTCTGAAAAATTGGCTGGCGCCCAGTTCTTCAAGCCTTAAATCGTAATCCCTGCCTGTTTTGCAGAAATTATCATAACTTGAATCACCCAACGCCAAAACAGAGTACCGGAGCTGGTCAAGGACAGGAGCATCCGGGCTGTGCAGGTACCTGAAAAAATCACGGCTTGTTTCAGGGGGCTCACCATCACCGTGTGTTGAAGTAATGATGACCAGGTTCTTTTCAGCTTTTAACTGCCTCTTGCGATAATCCGCAAGGTTTTTTACTACTGCCTTAATTCCCAGCATTAGGGCTTTTTGACAGGTCCGTTCAGCCAGCGACCTGGAATTTCCTGTTTCAGTTCCATAAAGAATTGTCAGCATAGGGAAATCCGCATCCTGTTTCAATTCGGGTGTTAAATTGCTTCTGTTTCTGACAGATGATGCAGATGCAACCGCAATTCCGGCTGAAAATCCCGACAGCCATTGCCATTGCCCCGGATCCAGGGATTGAACGAGTTTATTCAGTATATCCGATTGCTCTTTTGTAAAGGGGCTGTTGAATTCGGTGAGTGTTTCCATCATGTATATCTTCTATAATTTTTATCGAGGTCTGTCTTGTTTAATCCGACGATCATCTTTGAGGACAGTTACTTTCAGACGTCGTTAACCAATTCTATCTTAACCTGATTCAATTCAGGCTTAAGATGCTTTAATTCTTTAATTGCAAATGGAGACCGCATTCCGTTTTACCGGATTTTGCCCATCGTCCCTCCCGACCCTCACCGCGTACCGTACAATGGGTGCACCCTACCGATCCGTAACCGAATTGAAGAAGCGGATGCTCGGGAAGGTTTTGGGAAATCATATATTCCGAAAATTCTTCCGCGCTGACGTCGATGACCGGGTTGAATTTCAAAATATCATGTCGTTCAAACAGGTTCATGTTTTTCCTGTGAATATTCTGAAATCCCAGTAAGCCGGTCATCCAGACATCGAAGAATGGCTTGATTCTTTCAAGCGGGTTCACTTTGTTCACCGTGCAGCAATAATCGGGATCTTTCTGCCAGGTTC
>JBJKSY010000417.1:0-1854 GCA_046703645.1 Cyclobacteriaceae bacterium | reverse complement strand
CAGTAAGACTGACCGAAAGGAGATCCGGGAAATTAAAATTGAACTGAGGGGTGTTAAGCAATTCCTGGTGCCTGTAAAAAGCGGTAAGTGTTGGCATGAATGCTGCTTTTTCCTTCTTCAGGTTCATAACCGATAACAGCTCATTGGTCTGCATTATCTTGTAATCGATATTATTGTTGATATTGAATTTATCGTCCTGCGATATAAAATAATCTTTCGAAGAGATAAGCCCGTTCAGGCTATCCGTTAAAACAATAGGCTGGTTAAGGTTCAGCCCCATCTGGAACTTGAGAAGGCGGTAAGCTAACTGCGCCGATGCGCTGGTAGAGCTTACAAGGCTTTCTATATTCATCTGGTTTATTTTGATCTGGTCGACATCCGTTTCCTCGATCATTCCCTGCTCGTGCATTGCCTGCATGTCCTTGAGGGTTTTGTTGACAAGGTTCAAACTGGATTGCAGGATCTTCAGGCCTTCCTCGGAAACCAATACCATGTAATATGACTGGGATACCGAGGATCTTGTATCAAATTTTGACTTGGGGAGGGCCTGTTCCGATAATTGTTTAAGGATCTTGGTAGCCTGCAGTCCTACCAGGTAGGATCCGCTGAAAAGCAACTGACTCACCGAAGCCTCATAGGTTATATTTTCCTTTACTCCAAGTGAAATCGAACCAGCATCCGGTACAATTCCCAGGTCACCTACTGTCAGCACATGATCAGCAGGGAGGTTAAGTATGTTCGCATAATTAATTGATGGTCCCAGGGAAAGCGAAGGCACCTTGAATATATTCTGGTAATTCCCGTCGGCGTTGATCTGCGGTAATCCCATGGCTGTATATTCCCATATCTGTTTCTTGGCCGATTCCAGGTCAAGAACCGCATTCTTCACACTCAGGCTGTTTTGCTGGGCATAGCCGATTGCCTGGTTCAGTGAAAACCGCATGGTATCCGTTGTGGCAGGCTTGATCTGCTGTGCATTGACAAGTAACGGCCCACTAAGAAATATAGCAATAAATAATAAATTCCTGATTTTTAACATAGGTCCAGTTTTTATAGGTTTCGTTATTCTTTTCAGTTTAAAGTGAGTCAAAAAATGAATTTCCCGATAAGCAATGAAAATAAGGTTTTATCAAATATACGGTCGGGGTCATACGAAAGCGGACAGCTATCGGTGAACGGTTCAAAAGGACCGGTGAATGGACATTAAATTCCGGAATGGAATTTCTTTTGTCCCCGATTTGATTCAACCAGCCGATCTTCTTTAATTGTTTTGACATGTCATTCAGTTAAACGGTAATTCCGTTTTTCTTTAAATTTTTTTCAAGCACTTCCAGCCCCTTGGCATTGGCAATTCCATGAATATGATACACATAGATTTCACGGAATACCTCCGGGGATAACAGCTCATCATGAGAGAAACATGTATTTTCACCCATGGCCATGATCCTGGAAACATGCATCTTGGCAATGATCTCCTCATTCATCGATTTCCGGAATAAACCCTGGGCCTTGCCTTTTTTCAGGTTGTCAAGCACCATCTTATACATCCTTTCCCTCCGGGTTTTAATTATTTTTTCAAGGAGATCGGGGTAATACTTCTTGAGATCGTAATCCGTGGATGCATTATGGTTTTTCACCATTTCAGCTCCCAGGCGGTTAAACTCCAGGATCTCTTCCACGGCATTCAGATCGCTGTTTGCAACTGCCTCATATTTGGCCACAATCTTTTCCACCACATGATCGACCACCCTGGCGACCAGTTCCGACTTATCGGAATAGTACTGGTACAGGGTCTTCTTGGAAATTCCCAGTTCCCTGGCAACATCGTCCATGGTAACGCTCTTGATTCCATAC
>JBJKSY010000416.1:0-3680 GCA_046703645.1 Cyclobacteriaceae bacterium | reverse complement strand
ACTTTACCGGAAGCACATCCGTATTCCAGTCTTTCTGGAAGAAGATCGGTGAGAATATACCGAAATATAAATCCTATCCCAGGATTGTCGGTGAAACTGGCGGCAAGGATTTCATCATTGCACATGCCTCCGCAGATGTTGAAACCCTGGTGACGGCTATCACAAGGGGCGCATTCGAATACCAGGGGCAGAAATGCTCGGCAGCTTCCCGTGCGTATATTCCCGATAATTTATGGGAAGAAGTAAAGGAAGGCCTTGTCAGGGATATTAAAAGCATTAAAACGGGGCACCCTGAAGATTTCACAAATTTTTTCAATGCCGTGATCGATGAGAAGGCATTTAAGAAGATCGTCAGATACATTGAAGATGCAAAAAAGAATAATACCGTCAACGTAGTTGCAGGAGGGGGCCATGACGATTCCAAAGGATTTTTCATAGAACCTACGGTTCTTCAGGCATTTGATCCGCAATACGTTACCATGTGTGAAGAGATCTTCGGCCCGGTAATTACGGTTTATGTTTACCAGTCGGATCGATTCGAAGAGACCCTGGAGTTGGTTGACCAAACCTCTCCCTATAGCCTGACAGGCGCGATATTTGCCACCGACCGGTATGCGATTGAAATGGCAACGAAAAAGCTGAAAAACGCTTCCGGAAATTTTTACATCAATGATAAGCCTACAGGGGCAGTAGTCGGCCAGCAACCCTTCGGAGGAGCGAGGGCTTCGGGAACTAATGACAAAGCCGGTTCCATGATCAACCTGTTGCGATGGACTTCACCGCGATCCATCAAGGAAAATTTCATTCCTCCAAGGAATTACAGGTACCCGTTCATGAATGAAGCCTGAAATTCCTTTTTTGGGAATTTCTATGGAAATCACAACAAAGTGCGATGTATTTATCATACTCTGGCATAAAAAAAGCCCTGAAGCTTGTAGGACTTCAGGGCTTTTATCTTAGAGATGATCAGGCTACTTGTTTACCTGGTCATAAAATTTCATGAACTGTTTTTCGTAACCCGCCGCTAGTGAATCCTGCCCGTTCATTTTCAGGGTCCGGATCATTTCGTTCATGATCACGATGTTTTTCTGTATCTCATTGCCCGGTGACAGGTTATTATCCAGGTAATAAGTCAGGAAATTTTCAGAACGGTCAGTCAATAAGGTGGCCAGTTTCAATGCCCTCTCCTTTTCCCCGGCTTCGAACATCAACTGATCGGTTTGGGCAGTAGTATAATCATAGGGGACCGATTTATCGGGCATCACCTCAAGGTTCCTGTCAATCACTTTTTTAGCTTCATCGATCCGGCCTTCTTCAATAAGGGCTTCTGTCAGTGAATTGAAAGACGAACGATGGTTCAGCATGAAGTTCCTGTAATCTTCGTTGAAGTCAACTTTGGGATTATTGGTTTCCCGGAAGAAAAAGTGATTCATCATGTTATCATACATCACATCGGTATTGACGAGCTCGTTCTGAGGGTCCATATTCTGGATGGGAAGAAGGCGATAGGTATTTCCTTCCTGAACCACATAAGGCCTGAAATCAACACCCGCTGCAAGCAGGGAAGTATTGTTGAAATAGATCGGCCTTTTCCAGTGATTATTGGCAATGAGGTCGAGGATCATCAGCGTATTTTTTTCCAGGCCATTGTTCTTCAACCGGAATATCATCCTGTCAGGAATTATAACCCTGGGTGAGGGAGGCTTGGTATGCATCTTCTCACTGGCGATCGTCGCAATGGAATCTTCCTCCATTTCTTTCATCAGGTTCTTTGGGATCAGTCCCTGTGCAATTACTTCCGATTTATTTACGTTCAGGAAGAGCGCCTTGGCAGGTATAGAGTTGATGCTGCCGAAGGCTGTGGGGACTTTTATTCCCGGATGATCCTGCTGTACAAGGCCGATGAACCCTTTCAGGGAAATTGCCTGGTTTTTCAGGTTCGGATTTTCAACATAGGGAAGGTAATCGTTAGGTCCTCCCTGCCGGTACTGGTAATGGGTCAGTGAAAACGGAAGGGGATCCGACTTGTATGCCTTTCTTGTCATTTGATCGATATACCAGTCGGTGTTGAAATAGCTAAGCACGATCACCCGCACATCGGTCCTGAAACCTTCTACTTCCTGGACATACCATAAGGGGAAGGTATCATTATCGCCCCCGGTGAAGAGGATGGCGTCAGGGGCACAGGAAGCGAGGAAATTCTTGGCAGAATCGACGGAAAAATAACGGTTCGACCGGTTATGGTCATTCCAGTTCTGCTGGGCCATTATGGCAGGAGCCGGCAGGCAGACAACCAGGGCAACCAAGGCTGCCACAGTTTTATTTTTAATGATCCGTGCAAATAGCCTGGCAAGTCCCATCACCCCGATGCCAGCCCAGATGGCATAGGCATAGTAGGATCCAACGTAGATATAATCCCTTTCGCGGGGTTCTGCCGGAGGTGAATTTATATATATGACCAACGCGACCCCTGTAAATATGAACAGCATGACCAGAACGGAAAACACCTGCTGGCTTTTCCGGTAATTGTAGATCATTCCTATGATTCCCAGCAGCAGGGGGATCATATAATACTGGTTCCTTCCTTTATTCTCCTTGAGCTGTTCGGGCATGCCTTTAGTGGTATCCCAGGGTCTCAGCCAGTCGGCTCCCTGGATATCGCTTTCCCTGCCCGCGAAATTCCACATAAAATACCGCATGTACATATACCCGATCTGGTACTTGAACATAAATTCCAGGTTGTCAATAAAGTCCGGAATCTCCTTCGGCCCCAAGCCCATCCATCGACGGTATTCCTGCGGGTGATTGTCGGAAGAAGAGTAAGCCCTTGGGAATATCGTTTCACGTTTCGGGTCATATACATATTCGACTTTGTAATCGGAAATTTCATAATGATCCTTTCCTTTTATATAAACCGGGTCGCCTTTTTTCTGGTCTACTACATCAGCATCAAAATACTGGCCATAAACCAGGGGCCTGGATCCATATTGTTCCCTCAGGAGGTATGACACGAAGCTTACGAAATTTCCAGGGTCGTTTTCATCGATAGGCGGATCATAATTCGAACGGATGATAACCATGGTATAGGAAGAATAACCTATCAGGATGAAAGCCAGTCCGAGGAGCATGGTATTCAATACTACTTTGCCTTTCTTATGCGAATAGTAGATGCCATATACCACCAGGGAAACAAATAATAGGAAAAAGGTAATGATCCCCGAGTAAAATGGAAGGCCGATACTGTTCACGAAGAAAATTTCAATTGCCCCGGCAATGGAAGGAAGGCCGGGGATGATAAACCCGGTAATGAACAATATCAAAAACGCGCTCAAAAGCAGTGTATAAATGACTCCTTTAGTAGTGGGTTGGAACTTCTTGAAATAGAAGATCAGCCCCAGGGCCGGTATTGTCACAAGGTTCATCAGGTGGACCCCGATGGAAAGACCCATCATGTACAGGATCAGGATCAGCCATTTATTAGCCCTGCTCTCGTCTTCGATGAGCTCCCATTTAAGGATAGCCCAGAATACAAATGCCGTGAAGAATGAGGAAGTGGCATATACCTCGGCTTCTTCGGAAGAAAACCAGAATGAATCCGAGAAGGTATAGATCATTGATCCGATAAATCCTGCGGCGAGGACCATCACGGCCTGAGAGGTGGTAAGTTCAAAGGATTTCAC
>JBJKSY010000415.1:0-4228 GCA_046703645.1 Cyclobacteriaceae bacterium | reverse complement strand
ATGGTTATTATAACCTTGAATTTTTCAACAGCTTCAGTAAAAATATCTGGTTGATCAATACCGCCAGGGGAGATATTCTGCCCCTGGAAGACCTGAACAGCCTGATAAAAAACGGTAAAGTGCTTGGCGCCTGCCTCGATGTCCTCGAAAAGGAAAAACTTGCCGGTCTTACCTCAAAAGAAAAAAAAGTCTTTGAAGAATTGATACAATCCGAAAAAGTGATCCTTACCCCACATGTAGGGGGATGGACACATGAATCATACCGGAAGATCAATGAAGTCCTCCTTGAGAAAATAAGCAGGTTAAATATGATATAATGGTTCTAACTAAAAGTTAATGCGTATTGGAAATGTAAGAAGAACTTTACTGAATCTCTTTCAAAAAATACTCGAAGATCCTTTATTGATCACGATATCGGTGCTGCTGGTTGTGGGAAGTATCGTGGTGATAGTGAGTATGCCGGCATACTTCTCCGACACCCATGATTTTTATATAAATTTCATGGCCGAGCTGAACGGTATGATCTTCGAACTTCTGGTATTCAGTATTTTAATTGTCTGGCTGAACCAACTCGGTACAAAACGCCAGAGTATCAGGTCCTATAAGGATGAGATCGATGATTTCAGGATGTGGGAGTCCGAGGAGTCGGCCTTCAGAACGGTGGGGAACATAAAAAGGCTTAACCGATACAGGATCTATGATATAGACCTGGTGAATTGTTACCTGGCAAAGACCAATCTTTCCTATGTGACCCTTAAGGAAGCCAACATGAACAATGCCAACGCTTCAAATTCAAACCTGATTGAATGTAATTTGCAGATGGCCAGGCTGAACCGCACAAATTTTGAGAATTCCAATTTAAACCAGGCCGACCTGGAAGGCGCTTATGCCAGCGGCACTAATTTTAAAGATGCCTACATGATCAAGGCAAACCTTAAAGATGCCTTTCTGATCAAGGCGGATTTCAAAAATGCTTTCCTGATGGAGGCAAACCTCAATAACGCAAATCTTACAGGTGCTAATCTTGATAATGCAAATCTCTATAAAGCGGATCTTCGCAACACTATCGGCCTTACCATAGATCAGCTTGCGAAAGTACGTACTCTTTACCTCGCCAGGTTCGATCTGCCCCTGCAGGAGGAATTGCAACAGAAATACCCGGATTTATTGGGGAAATGAAGAGAGTCCCGGTAGACCAAGCCCTGAAGATAAACTAATTAAAAGGTATTTTACTGATCCTGCGGGTTCATCAACTGGCCGCAGAACAAAATCGTATTTGAATACCTTTCATGAATGATAAAATAAAATGGCCTGTCAATTAATATTCTCTGGTCAGGCCCGGCCATGGTGAGCCCGATTTCCACCCCTGTCGCCGCTGCAGCCTCCGATCCGGTTTCATCCACATCGATTCTGGCCTTATGGATGACACGGCTGATCTGCAATGGAACTGTTTCCTCAAATAAGTTTGAAAAATCTGCTGTATCACTGAAGGCTATTCCCATTCCAAGATCCGTAAGGGCCTGGTTAAGCAACAAATCATAACTGATCGAGAATTTCGGAAGAATGAGTTCACGGGTCACTGAATCAGATTCCTGTAACCATTTCCTGTATTGATCATCCGATAAGAGATTTCTGACATCGGCCAGGGTTTTATTTCCTGAAGGCATAATCACAGAAAGGGCGAACTGCTTATTGCCGTAAGGTATATCGACAAGAGTGATATCATTATCTGTATAATATAGAACATGAGCTTTTTTGCAGTCCATAAGATCAGTTGATATCGTAGCGCTGTTATCGAGGTGAAAATCGCCCTTATGTGTAAGGCTTTTATCGAATTGCGTAGTCCAGTCGGCCTTAAAATAAATAGCGTTCACCAGGTACATGACTGCCACTGCCGGTATCCTGTCGACCAGGTTGGTGATCTTGCCTTTTGTCTGGTCCGAAACCCAGTTGTTGATTGAGTTTTTAGCATCGGGATTGCTGAAATCCAGCCCTGCAGTTTTACCGTTGAAATATTTTTCTACCAGGTTGGTAAAAGTTTGTTTTACATGATATTCATTCCTGTACCATACGCCGTTGGCAATATTGATCTGTGTCAATTTATCAAGAGAAAGCAGGAAGCTGGTGAGGGATTTAAAGGAAGAATTTATGGAATCGGCTGACAGATCATTGAAACCGAGGGTATTCACCATTGATGACCGTGTGTTGCCAACTGCCCCGTTCAGCGTCATTCCCAAGGCGTAGGAAACACTCAGCGGTGACAGGATCAAATTGGAGCCCGGGTCTCCGGTAGTGATCTGGTTCCATAATTGAAAGGCAAACTGGTTGGAAGAAGAAACAACTGCCCGTTCGGAACCGGTTAGTTCCCGCAGATCCGGCTGGTTGTTTTCAGGATTTACAACCCGGTGATCACAACTGAATAGCCCGACGGCAAGTATAAATAAAAATATTTTCTTCATAGGACCGGAATTATAGACATATAACACCCATAATTTTAAATTAGTTGTAATCAACGAAAAAATTCAATCGGATTAAGGCATTTCTTTCATTCATTATTTCCTGCCTTTAATTTATTCATAAAACTGACTTGAATGTTAAAACACGAATATGCATGTGCTGATCTTTCTTTGAAATTAAAATTCATTTCTCAATTATTTCGGGATATATCACTTGGGACAAAGAAGGCAAAGCCCAAACCAGTATATCAAATAGAAGAATGCCCCTTTACAGTAAATAATACTCCTATTAGTATTAAAATCAATGGTAAAACCTATAAAGGTAAAGATACTTTAATTACCCTTGAATTCAAGTTTTCTGATATACAGGGGGTTAAAATATTTTCTAGTTCCCAATCTCTTTATTTACATGAAGTAGCGGGACTTCAAGAAGGATATAGAATACACAATGATTGGGTTAAATCTCAATCAAATAAATCATGAAACTTATCCAGTATTTGATTTCTGATATTATCGGGCAAATCACTTATTATATTGTTTCTTCCATCTTTTCCTATCATGTAAAATCTATAAAATCCAGTGACTAATGTAAAATATCTAAATTGTCTACCCCAATTGTCTTTAAATGATTGGGGTGCCTCTTCATCAATTAAATTATTGACGAATATTTCAAAAATAGGTTTTTTATTTTGGAAATCTTGTTCATTTAAAATAGGTGGCGTCATAGTTTAAATATTTAAGATAATGAAATTCAAAAAATTATTCCGGGATATATCAGATGGGACAAGAGTCCATCAAAATTATAAGGATATTATTAAAAATAGACCCAATAAAGACAAATTTGATGCCCATCAAATACTCATAAACAATCTAATTGATTGCGATGATTTAAGATATTTCCAAGAGGTTATAGATTATTCAAAATATTCAATCTATGTAACATTACCTCCTCAAATGAGGTTTTTTGCTAAAGGGAATATGATTTTTAAAGTTGTTGATAAATATACTCTTGAAAAGATAAAGCCTGCTCATGAATGGTTTAGAAAAAAAGAAATATACTGGTCAATGAATATTAAGACAAAGGATATAATGATAACAAAACAAGCGGTTAATTTAAGGGCGGGGCCAAGCACCGATTATGTAAAGTTAGAAGAGGTACAGTGGGAAACCGAAGTTAAAATAATTGCAAGGGGTGATACATGGTATCTTGTTGAAATAAATCCGTGGAGAGGATTTATTAATAAGAATTATTTAAAGATTAAAAATTAAGGGAAGATTCCCTATTAATGGATAGAAAACCTTCCCTTTGAGTTAGTCTCTTTTTGACAGACCGCTAATCAAAGGTAAATAAAAAATGGTAAAAATCAATGAATTTTGGTAATAAAATAGGCGATTTGGCAAAAAATGGGGATGCCGCTACACATCCCCAGGGATTTACAATTTATTTCTTATAAAAGTGAGGAGGCCGGGAGTCGAACCCGGATCAGCAGGTTAGCGGTCTGTCGTTTTATCCATTAAACTAACCCCCCACAAGAAACAATATTGTTATATGAAAGATAAAAAAATGAATTTAAAGTTCAATAAAATAGACCTAAATCTTTGTCCCAACTGATATATCTGAAGATAAAAAGCCAAGCAATAATCTTAATCTCAAAAATTATGATTTTTGGCCCAACTGATAAATAGGGGGGTTTTTTTATTTTTTTTACTAATCGGTTCGGATAAGTTACCAGGCTGCCCCGGGGAGCCGGAAATTTCAGTCTCCATGGTGA
>JBJKSY010000414.1:0-7118 GCA_046703645.1 Cyclobacteriaceae bacterium | reverse complement strand
GATTCAATCTCACGTATTACATCATGAAGAGAATTTATCCCCATAAACATTAAGGAGGTTTTAAACTTGTGGGCGAGGTCGGATACCTGTTTCCATTCACCGGCTTCTGCATGTTGTTTCATATTGCCGGTTATTACGGGTGCATCACGAAGGAAAGTCCCAATCATTTCTTCCATGAAAAGAATATCACCGTCACTTATCGTGGTAAGGTAGGTGAGATCAATATAATCACCTTTGTACATGACTGTTCCCGTTTTCAGCTTCCATTTCTTTAATATATCGGTAGATGGTTGATTTGCCAACATCCAGTTTTTCAGCGACCAGGAGAACGTCATTCTGGTATTTATCCAGAAAATGCCTTACGATCCTGAAAGTATATTCCTTCATGGTGAATTCCCCTGCCATGAGATTGTCCTCGGCTTTCAGGTTAGAAAAATTGATATCCCTGGCACCTATCTCATCCCCATCCGACATTACCGCCGCTAGCTCAATTACGGATTTTAACTCTCTTACATTTCCGGGGTAATCGTAATTCAGCAATTTATCACAGGCATCTTTGGCAATTGATTTTTTTGATATGCTGTTCTCAGAACAGAAATTATCAAGGAAATACTTTGAAAGTATCAGGATATCATTTCCCCGTTCCCGGAGGGGCGGTATTTTAATCGGGAGACCCAGGAGGCGATAGTACAGATCTTCCCTGAACCTGCCTTCTTTAACCTCCCTGGTCAGGTCCTTATGGGTTGCTATCAGGATCCTGGCAGTTACCGGTATTTTATTGTTTCCCCCGATACGGGTGAGTTCCCTTTCCTGAATCACACGTAATAATTTTGCCTGAAGGTTAAGTTCCATTTCACCGATCTCATCAAGGAAAATTGTGCCATCCGCCGCTTCTTCGAATTTGCCGATCCTCCGGGTCTGCGCTCCGGTAAAAGCGCCTTTTTCATGCCCAAACAACTCACTCTCTATTAATTCACGTGGTATGGCGGCAATATTAACCGCTACAAAGGGTTTTTCCTTTCTCGGGGAGTTGTAATGTATTGCTTTTGCCACAAGCTCCTTGCCTGTACCGGTTTCCCCGTTAATGGAAACAACAATATTTGTCTGGATGGCCTTTTGCATCAATTCGAAAATTCCTTTGATTGCCGGAGAATTACCGATGATACTGTTCCCGAATTCGTATTTTACAGAAATCTCTTTACGCAGATCGTTGATCTCTTTGATCAACATTACATTTCTTTTGGCATTATTAATGCTGTTCAGAAGGCGTTCCTTGGTTTCTTCATCCTTAATGATATAATCATACGCGCCCGATTTAAGAAGACTGACCGCAGTTCCGATTTTCTCCTGACCGGAAATTATTATTACATAGGTTTCAGGATTTCGTTCTTTAATGATCCTGAGCAATTCTTCTCCCGTTATATCAGGAAGGCTGTAATCAAGGGTCACAATAGAAGGCTGGTCATCAAGATGTTCAAGAAAGGTTTTGCCGTCAGGAAAGATCCGGATTTCGTGATCAGGGTTCAGTCCCGTCACATACTGAAGGAATTTTTGATATGTCGGATCATCTTCAATAATAAAAATTTTTACATGACTATCATTTATCATATAATTACATCTTCAGTTCAGGCATTAATACCGGTACCATAGCAAACCGATAATTTTTATTAAATATAATAAAATGAAATCTTTGATTAAGGGAATACTGGCAATTTTAAGTATTTTCCTGCTTTTCCTGATTGCTTTTTATTTTTGGGCAAGTTCACCGTTTCAATCTAAAGCAGATTCCTACAGTATACATAAATACCGGGAAACTGAAACCCTGGCCAGGGATACCTTCTCAATCATGACCTATAATATCGGTTACCTCTCAGGCCTTGAAAATAATCTTCCCTACAGGACCCCCGCCGATACCACATTTGCACATCTTGACACAGTAATCAGGGTAGTCCAGTCAATCCGGCCGGATTTCATAGATTTTCAGGAGATTGATTTTTATGCCAGGCGGTCATATTATTTTAACCAGCTTGATTCAATAGGCAAAAGGACCGGATTTCTCGAAGGAGCAATGGCGGTTAACTGGAATAAACGGTATGTGCCGTATCCTTACTGGCCGCCTTCGGTCAATTTCGGCAAGCTTTTATCCGGGCAGGCAATTTTATCAAATTATGAAATTGTTGAAAATAAGGCAATTATACTTCCCAAACCGTTATCGAACCCGTTTTATTATAATGCTTTTTACCTCGACAGGCTGATTCAGTATGATCAGGTAAGGATCCCGGGCGGGAAGCCATTCTGGATCATTAATGTTCACCTGGAGGCATTCGATAAATATACACGACAGATCGATTCGGATATTCTTGTGGAATTTCTCAAAAGTATTCCCCCCGGGGTTACTTATTTGCTCACGGGCGACTTCAATTCCAGTCCGCCTTACAAGGGAGTCAGCATGAATGATGAGAGAACCATAAAGAATATTCTTGACTTTGGCCTGGTACCGGCGATTGATGAGAACACCTACCTTTCAGCTCCTGAAAAATACATGACTTTTAACAGCGGTCATCCGGTTGAAAAAATCGACTATATTTTTTATGACCCGGAAAAAATTCAGAAAGTGAGCGCCGAAGTGGTAAGATCCATGGGGCAGGTTTCGGATCATCTGCCGGTTTTTATGAAATTTGTATTCAAAAATTAGACAGAATGGGCCTGATTTTTTAATTTGCAATATTAAATATTCCAAGCACATGATTAGTTATTTTGAAAAACTCAGGGAAGATGAAATTAAACTGATGTACCGTGCCCCCTTACTGGTGGCTATTCTTCTGGCTGGTGCGGATAATAAAATCGACAAAAAAGAATTAAAGGAGGCCATTGAGCTCACGAAGATCAAGCAGACCAAGGCGAGAAACCTTATGATTGATTATTACCATGAAATAGGGGAAACATTTGAAGCTGACCTCAATGAGGAAATCGCTTCCATGCCCAGTGCTGGTGAAAAGAGAAATCCCTATATCGTGGAAGAACTCAGGCGCCTGAACCTGATCTTCCCCAAGATCGACAGGAAATTTGCGATCGAATATTACGAAAGCATGAAGGAAATAGCCCAAACAGTTGCTCATGCTTCCGGGGGTCTGTTCGGATATCTTTCCGTGGGATATGAGGAGTCAAAATATGTTGAACTGAATTTTATCCGTAATCCTGCCAGGTTAAAAAAACCTGAAAATAAACACTTGTAAACCTGTTCCATAGGATCATGCGGATCGGCAGAAGCTATGTATTCCCCGTAAGGTTCGTTTTGCTGATGTGGGTGATCTATTTTGCCGGTCTGGTATTGCCATTTAATTTTTATAAACTCGGTATTTATCCGAGAACCCTTCGAGGCTGCTGGGGAATATTATTTGCTCCCCTTATCCACGGAAGCCTCCTTCACATTTTGTCCAATACTTTTCCCATGTTGATACTCGGGGTTATTCTGTTCCTGTTTTATGACAAGATCGCCAAATCGGTATTTTACCAGGGTTATCTCTATACCAATATCCTGGTATGGATCTTTGCCCGGCCTGCATATCATATCGGAGCAAGCGGATTGATTTATAGTATTGCCTCTTTTCTGATCTTCTTTGGCATATTCAGGAAGGAACTTAAATCTATTTTAATTTCGGTAGCTATCCTTCTCCTGTATGGAGGTCTTGTTTATGGAATATTACCGGTCCAGCCCGGGATTTCATGGGAATCACATTTGATGGGAGGGTTTACGGGCTTGGTACTTGCTTCCGCGTATGCGAAAGTCCGGAAAGTAAGTACAACCTGATCCTTTTATCATTAGGATTTAATAATACAATAATTAGTTATACGTTTCCTCGTTAAAGTATTCCTTTAGTAGAAGGTAAAGAATCGATTTCATTTTCCTGTCGTTTGACTGCTCCCTTGACAGACCTTGCAAAAGCCTTGAAAACAGATTCAATTTTATGATGTTCATTATCTCCTTCAGCTTTGATGTTAAGGTTGCATTTGGCATGATCACAAAAGGACTTGAAAAAATGATAAAATAATTCGGTCGGGACATCCCCGATCTTTTCCCTTCTGAATTCAACATTCCAAACCAGCCAGGGTCTTCCACCGAAATCGACCGCAACCTGCGCCAGCGAGTCGTCCATCGGAAGTGTGAATCCATAACGATTGATGCCTTTTTTATTCTCCAGGCATTTCTCAAAAGCTGATCCCAGGACTATGGCAGTGTCTTCAATGGTATGGTGTTCATCCACATGCAAATCACCTTTTACCCTGATGACCAGGTCGCATCCCCCATGTCCGGCGATCTGGCTTAGCATATGATCAAAAAAACCGAGACCTGTGTTAATATCCTGCCTGCCGCTGCCGTCAAGATTAAGATCGACATGAATTTCTGTTTCCCTGGTTTTTCTCTCCAATGTACATTTACGAGGACTTTTAAGGAAGTAATCGGCAATCGATCTCCAGTCATGGCTGCAGAGATCTGCATACTCATTCTTTTCAGTCGAAAAGTAGATGGCTTTTGCTCCGATATTTTTAGCCAGATCAACGTCAGTGATCCTGTCACCGATCACATAGGAATTCTTTATATCATAATCACCTGTAAGGTATTCTTTTACCATTCCGATTGCGGGTTTCCTGTTGGGGGAATTTTCTTCCGGGAAAGTCTTATCAATATGAACGGCTTTGAACCTGATGCCTTCACCTTCCAGGATTTCGAGAAGTTTATTATGAATAGGCCAGAAAGTTTCTTCCGGAAAACGTTCGGTACCCAATCCATCCTGGTTGGTTACCATTACCTATTCGAATCCAGTATAGGCAACTATGCTCCTGAGGCTGGATATAACATAAGGTTTGAAAATAAATTTGTCCCAACGATCGACCTGGAAATCATCGGCAGGATCATCGATAATTGTACCATCGCGGTCAAGAAAAAGGATCTTTTTCATATTCTTTTCAATTAGGCCGGAAATTTTTCCAGGTATTCCATCAGCGTTTTGTTTTCAAAGGGGGTCCCCACGGTAATCCTAAGGGAATTCCCGCACTGCTCAACATTTGAACGGTCCCTGACAATTATGAGATTTTTGAGAAGGTACTGAAATACCTTGGCGGAATTGCTGAATTTCACAAGAATAAAATTCGCATCGGAGGGATACACCTTCTCAACATAGGACAGATCACCGAGTTTTTTTCCCAGTAATTTCCTCTGGCTAAGGATTTTCTGTACAAACAGATCCTTTTTTGACTTGTTTTTGAGCGCTTTTACGGCCAGTAACTGGGTGGCCTGGTTTATATTATAGGGAGGTTTTATTTTATTGAGATAACGGATTATTTCCGGTTGGGCGAAAGCGATGCCCAGTCTCAGTCCGGCCATTCCCCATGCTTTGCTGAATGTCTTCATGACGATCAGGTTGGGAAATTTTTTTACCTGGTTGATGTAAGAGATCCCGGTAAAATCAGAATAGGCTTCATCGATAAGAATAATTCCGCGGAATGAACTGATAAGCTTCATCACCGACGATTTCCTGAGGTTATTCCCCGACGGATTATTGGGAGAACATAAAAACAGGATTTTAGTGTTTTTCTTGCCGGATTTAAGGATGGCGGTTTCATCAGGCTGGAAATTCTTTACAAGGGGAACATTAATAACTCCTGCTTCATTGATCCGTGCACTTACCTCATACATTCCATAAGTAGGAGGTGTAATGATAATTGAATCAATCATTGGCCGGCAAAATAACCGGATAACAAGGTCGATGATCTCATCGCTTCCATTCCCAAGGAAGATATGATCGGCAGGGATCCTGTAAATGTCCGAAAGCAGGTTCTTCACTTCCTGCTGGTAGGGATCAGGGTAACGGTTAAAAGAATTTCCGCTGACGGAACCAAAGCTGTTTTCATTCGCATCCAGGAATATACCTTCCTTTCCGCTGTACTCATCCCTTGCCGAGGAATAAGGAATGATCTTTTTCAGGTGGGGCCGGATCAGACTTTCAATCCTGAGCATGGTTCATATCCTTTAATCGAATGGTCACGGCATTTTTATGAGCGATAAGCTCCTCGGCGGCGGCCATCAATTCAATGGTTTTGCCTAGCCGCCTGAGCCCTTCGGGGGTAAGATTCTGGAAAGTAATGAATTTCTGGAAACTGTCTAACGATATTCCGCTGAAGGCCCTTGCAAAACCATTGGTGGGAAGTGTGTGATTCGTCCCGGAAGCATAGTCTCCTGCAGCCTCAGGTGAAAAGTTACCGAGAAATACCGATCCTGCATTTTTAATTTTCAGTGCAGCTTTTTCCGGCTGGTATACTGAAATTATAAGATGTTCGGGGGCATAGGAATTAATGAAGTCTATTCCTTCATCGGTGGAATGGACCTGTATAAAAATACTATGTGATAGGGATTTTTCAATAATTGGTTTCCTGGGCAGCTTCTCGATCTGCAATTTAATTTCATGCTTGATCTCCTTTATAAGTGTTGCCGATGTAGTTACGAGAATTACATGGCTGTCAATGCCATGTTCAGCCTGGGACAGGAGATCGGAAGCCATGTAGGCCGGGTTGGCGGATGTATCAGCCAATACGGCCAGTTCGCTTGGACCTGCAGGCATGTCTATGGCAACCCCTTCACGGCTTACCAGTTGTTTTGCCATGGTAACATACTGGTTGCCGGGGCCGAATATCTTATCGACTTTCGGGACAGTCTCTGTGCCGTAGGCCATGGCCGCAATCGCCTGCGCACCTCCAACCTTAATGATGGTTTGTATACCGATCAGGTCGGCGGAATAAAGGATACCGGGATTTACTTTTCCTTCCGTATTACAAGGGGTACATAGAACAATTTTCCCGCATCCGGCGATTTTAGCTGGAATGCCAAGCATAAGTACCGTGGAAAATAACGGGGCGGTTCCTCCTGGAATATACAATCCGACCTTTTCAATGGGAACGGCCCTCCTGGAACATGTCACCCCCGGTGAAGTAGTCACCTTGATCTCTTTTGTCTCCTGTGCACGGTGAAATTTTTCAATGTTCGTTCAGCTTCGCCTTATATATTGCATTCTTTAATTCGCGTGATATCTCTGATTTCGATTCCTCGATTTCCTCCCTGC
>JBJKSY010000413.1:0-6317 GCA_046703645.1 Cyclobacteriaceae bacterium | reverse complement strand
CAGGGTAAAAACCTGATGATATACCTGCCGGACGATGACAAGGACCTGAATCGTGTTTATGTGACCAGCGAAGACAGTATTGCTTATTCTCTGGAAACCACCAGCCCTGATAAATTTTTTAGACAGCCTTCTCCCATAAAGAACTACCTTCCGATGAATTTTAAAACTGAGGACTTTGATCCGGTCGTTCTGGACAGGAAAATCTCATTCCTGTCAACATTTTCGTCTATTCCAAAATTTTTCAGGATCGCCTTCATTATTGTTTTCCTTTTCTTTATATCCATTTTCATTTTCTCTCTGATCATGATATTGATGAAATAGCTGTCTTACCATAAAGAGAACGATAAAGAGATATTTGAGTAAGAATTATTTAGTATAATCACAGATCAAATATCTCCGAGAATGAAAAAATTTCAGCTCTTATTCCTTCTGCAGCTATTGTTTATCGGGAATCCTGTGTTCGGACAGAAAAGCCCGCTCCCCCCATTCGTGAAAAATGACCTGGATAATTATATGAAAACAGCCATGGAACAATGGCAGGTCCCCGGGGCTGCCATTGCAATTATAAAGGACGGTAAAGTAATACTCATGAAGGGCTATGGAGTGCTGGAAGAAGGAAAGCCGGAAAAGGTAGATGAGAATACGCTGTTCATGATCGGGTCGAACACCAAAGCCTTTACCGGGACTTCCATGTCCCTCCTGGCCAATGAGGGAAAATGCAGCCTTAATGACCGGGTTAAACAATGGCTGCCGGAGTTCACAATGAAAGACCCCTGGGTGGCTGATCACGTTAATCTCACTGATATTCTTTGTCATCGTTTAGGCATGGAAACTTTCCAGGGCGATTTTATGTACTGGACTTCCGACCTGACCATTGAGCAGGTTATGGAAAAATTCGGGAAGCTTACTCCCGAATATGATTTCCGTTCCAAATGGGGATACACCAATGCGGCTTTTGCCATAGCGGGCCTGTGCATCGGAAAGATCAGCGGAATACCCTGGGCGGAATTTGTAAAACAGAATATACTCTCTCCCCTGAACATGGATCATACCCTGACTTCATCCATGGAGATCAGGGATGCTGATAATGCTGCACGCCCTTACACTATTGTCGACGGGAAACTCACCGGGATCCCCTACCCGGAAATTGATGACCTGGCCCCGGCGGGGAGTATCAGCTCATCCGTTTCCGATATGAGTCACTGGGTATTATGCCTGCTTGACAGCGGAAAGTACCAGGGAAAACAGATAATTCCCTGGGAAGTCATAGCCAGGACACGACAGCCGGAATCCATTGAAGGAGAGATCCATTATTTCGGGAATGCCTCTCACTTTGAGCTTTATGGCCTGGGCTGGGAGCTTTCGGATTATTACGGAAGGGAGATCGTTTCCCACACCGGTGGGGTGAACGGTTTCTCTACTTCGGTCACCCTTCTGCCCGAAGAAAAGCTGGGTATTATTGTTTTTACTGATAATGATACCACCGACCTTTACTCTTCGGCAAAATGGGATATTATGAACGCCATGCTCGGCATTCCTTTTCAGGATGTAAATGCACGATGGTACAGTGCTCATTTAAGCAATACCCGCAGCCAGGAAAGATGGTTAAAGGAGAAAAGGGATAGTGTAATGTTGAAACTGAAGCCTGAAATCTCTCTTGATGCATTTACGGGAAAATATATGAATGATGCTTACGGGTATACGGTGATCCGGCGTGAAAACAATCACCTGGTCATATCGTTCCAGCACCACCCGGATCTGACGGGAAAACTGGAAAGTCTCGGGGGCAGCAGGTTCCTGTGCACATACAGTGACCCGGAATTCGGGGTGAAGGTAATTCCATTCGTGATCGATGACGGGAAAGTGAAATCATTCACCCTTCATGTGGCGGATTTTATTGAATATACAGGGTATGATTTCATTAAAGAGGATTGAATTAACCTCATACAAGGTTAAATAAATTGAAATTTCCGGCAGCCATCTATTCCGGTTCCTTTTGTAACCGGTGATTCAAAAGCCTCCTGTAAATAAAAATTTCCCGGTTTTCTTTATATTTATTTTGGATTTGAATATTCATGACTTACAGACAGCTTACATTATGGGACAATATTGAATTGGAATCAGGATACAGATGCCTTGGCAATCTTGATTTTGCAGAGGCATTGCCTCATCTCGACAAGGCGATCAGGGATGGTACCGGCGATAAGCCTGCAGCGCAGAAGATTAAAGAGGCGGCATTATATTGGCAATCCAGGCTTCAGCTTGCTGATGAGCCGGCTTCACCGGAAACTATATTGGATCTATCAACCGACTTTAAGATGTACCCTTTTACGCCGGGTATGTCCGGGTTCAGAAAAGCAATAATTATCCACATTTCCGGTCTTCCGGGTTGGGAACATATCCGTAGCTATGCCGGAATTGAAACGGTATTTGACCAGTTGCTCGATATAAAAAATCACGAATTGGCGGAAAGATTCGTCTTGTCATGTTTCAACAGGTATCCTGAAAATAAAAATCTTTTATATCTTCTTGGCCAGGCAACATGGGTTGGCGGAAAATTCCTGGATTCAGGTAAATATTATACATTGGCCCTGCTTCACTGTCCGTTTGATTATTCACCTGAAAGAATTCTGATCCCCCGCTTAAAAGAGATCATTCGTGTTTTCGGTCCGGAAATGACGCCGGCATACGGATGGTTAAGAAATATTTTGCCCCTGATCGAACTTCCTCCCGGAATTATTGCCCGGAATCCCGGGCATATCCGGTCGCTTGAACTTTACCGTTTAATTATTGAAGCAGAAAATGCGGTGAGCAATCATGATATGAAATCCGCCATTAATTTCAGGAAACAATTGAAGTCCGCCGATCCCGGCCTTTACCGGGAATATTTCGATCTGCTGAAACAAAGAAAAGGACATTTATAGTATTATCACAGAGCCGTCTCACCTGTTTTTCATATCCTTTAATTTGTCGGTCACATTGGCAATTATCTGGCGTACCGTTTCATGGTCAAGTCCCGATTCAGCGGCAAGTTTTTCGATATCAGGCTCCTTTCCTGAATTGATATAAGGCAAGGCCAATGCCAGCAGACGGTTCATCTTCCCGGTGGTCCGTGAATCTTCCCCGGATGGTTTTTTATAGAATAGCTTTTCATATTCATTAAGAATGATCTTTTTCTTCAGGATCTTTTCGGCAGTAGCGATCATGGTGACACTTACCCGTGTAAACGGCTCATCCGAAATCTGTGGGTAAAAAGATCTAAGGCTACCTGCAAGAGAGGAAAAACCACGGTCGGTGAGGGAGGAAAGAAAAAGCCATTTTTTGTTTTCATCGTGATAGGCGGCGCTGAAATGCGGATGATCCTCCCAATTTTTCAGTGAAAACTTATTTACCCCCCGATTGTATTCCGCCGTGAAGTCTTTCTTTAATTTTTCACCGTCTATGGAATCAAGCATGTAAACAGCGCTATTTTGAACTAACTGGTCATCATTATGGAATACAGGAGGAAGCCCGGCTCCTTCGACAAGCATCATATAAGGAACAGGGTTCTTCTCAAGATTGTTCATAAGATCCTCCTCATTTTCGATGCGGGGGTTCAGCTCGGTGGCAAAAAAGAAAATATCATCGGGGCTGAAACTCTGGAATCCCCCGATCGGTCCGAAGGTTTCCCAGCAATTGCCGTTATACCCTGTCAGGTTGAACCAAAGTATCGCCCTGCGGTCTTCCAGGGTTTCCTGTACAGCAGGAGAATACAGCAAAAAAGATTCTTCCGACAGGATATCGATCATATCAAAAAAATCCTTTTCCGGATTAGCGTTTATCATGCTGAAACGGAATCGCCAGGGATTTGATGCTATAAATTCCAGCAGTTCCCGTTGCGGTCCGGTCAGGTTCCCGGGAATACCGGATTCTGCATATTTTAATGCGAGTCCGTTATTCCTGAATATCCTGTGGGCGAGGTATTGTTCAGCCAGAATATCGGCCAGGTTTCCCGGAAAATTACGGGTAATATGAAGGAACCTGGAAAAATCCCGCGCCATTTCATCAATGATTTTTTTATTATGCAGTATGCGAGGGATCAAAACCGATTCCATCAACGGATTCAGGATTTCACTGTTCTTTTTGCAAATGGTTTTGAGATTATTGAAATCAATCATGATCGATTAGGAAAAAGATTTACCGGATAATAAACCGGATTAATATTTATAAAATCTACAGACCATAAAAATACCCTAATTTTTCTAAAAACCTGATTTATCCGTGGGACAGGTTTTGATTTAAGGAATGAATTTGATAAATTAAGATTGAGATTTAACTGGCATCATTTTAAAATGAAAGACACTTTTTCTTTAAAACAACAATCCCGCTTTAAGGCGGGACTGCTGTAAATGTTTTCACAACGGAATAATCCTTATTGTGATTTGCTTTCTTAAGATCAAATATAAAAAATATAATTATGGGAACAAAAAATATTTTAGGACTTGATTTAGGTACCAATAGCATAGGATGGGCTCTGATTAATATAGATTCTGATAGCAATAAAGGGAAAATAATTCGAATGGGCAGCCGGATTATACCTATGAGCCAGGAAATCTTAGGTAATTTTAATAAAGGAAACTCCGTTTCTCAAACTGCCGAGAGGACTAAATATAGAAGCACGCGAAGATTGCATGAGCGATTTTTATTAAGAAGGGAACGATTGCTCCGCGTTTTAAATATTTTGGGGTTCCTGCCGGAACATTATGCAAATCAAATTGATTTCAAACATCATATAGGCAAGTTTATTAATGAAGCAGAGCCGAAATTAACCTACAAGGGAAATGAATTTATATTCAAAAAGTCTTTCAATGAAATGTTGGAAGATTTCAAAATTCACCATCCGGGATTATTGGAAAGAAAAAATAAAAAAGGGGAAAATACCAAAATTCCTTATGATTGGACTATTTATTATCTAAGGAAAAAAGCTCTTTCACAAAAAATAGAAAAGGAAGAATTAGCCTGGATAATTCTAAATTTTAATATAAAACGCGGGTATTATCAGAGAGAAGAGGATTTAAATGATAAAGAAAAAGATTTTGAAATTATTTCGACTACAATATTAAATGTTACTAAAGGAGAAAAGGATAAGAAATACGACAAATTCTGGTATGAGGTCCAGCTAGAAAACAACCTGATTTACAAAGCTGCATTTTATTCAGACATTTCACACTGGATTGGCCAAAAAAGAGAATTTACCGTAAAAACGACAAAACTCAAAGACGGCACAATCAAACAGGAAATTTCATTTTTGCCTACTTTGGATGAAATCGAAATAATGGATAAAAATCAAAAAGACAGGATGTACGCCAAAATAAAAATGAAGACGGAAATGGAAATTGAGAATTCGAATAAGACCGTCGGTGCATACATTTATGATACTTTACTTCAAAATCCAAATCAAAAAATCAAAGGAAAATTAGTGCGGACAATTGATCGTAAATTTTATAAGGAAGAATTGAGATCTATCTTATCCGTTCAAATCAAGTTTCATTCTGAATTACAAAATGAAAATCTTTATAACGATTGTGTAAGGGAATTATATAGAGTCAATAAATCTCAGCAAACAATTCTAAAGAAAAAAGATTTTGTGCATTTGTTTGCTGAAGATATTATTTTTTATCAACGACCTCTACGAAGCAAGAAATCATCGATAGAAAATTGCTCTCTTGAATTTAAGAAATACAAACTGAACGGTGAAGAAAAAACGGCATTCCTGAAAGCCATTCCTAAGTCTCAACCCCTGTACCAGGAATTCAGAATTTGGCAGTGGCTTTATAATCTTAAAATTTTTGAAAGAGAAAATGATACTGATGTCACCGCCCAATTTATATCAGGAATGGATGAATTAGAAAATATATTTGATTTCTTATTTAAGAAAAAAGATATTGAGCAGAAAGGGATGCTTAAATTTTTTAAACTAACAGATAAAAAATATCGATGGAACTACGTGGAAGATAAAAAATACCCATGCAATGAAACTGGGTCACTAATCAAGAATTGCTTTGCAAAGGTGGAAAATGTGCCTGACGGTTTCATGAATTCCGAAATAGAGAATAGATTATGGCATATAATTTATTCCGTTACTGATAAAAACGAATTTGAAAAAGCATTAGCCACATTTGCTAAGAAGAAAGATCTGAATATTGCCTCATTCGTTGAAAATTTTAAAAAATTACCTCCATTTAAAAGTGATTATGGCTCATATTCGGAAAAAGCAATTAAGAAATTACTTCCATTGATGCGGGCCGGGAAGTGGTGGAGTTGGGAAGCAATAGATC
>JBJKSY010000412.1:0-5473 GCA_046703645.1 Cyclobacteriaceae bacterium | reverse complement strand
AACTGAAATCGTATCTGAATTTGTAAAGCATCCCGCATCACTTGCAACCCGGTCAAAATAATTTCCGGATTTAATCACATGGAGTGAATCTGAATTGGCCAGTGGAATTAATGAATTGTCGAGGAACCATTGATTTGAAGCGGGTGCATCCGATTTCAGTACATTTTCTGAAAGTGCAATCACCGGTTTAGGAGGCTTGTTTTGTACAATTAATGAATCTGAAGCTGAAAAGGAGGAACACTGATGTGAATTTGTTGTCTTTAGAGAATAAACACCCGCTGTTTTTGCTGTGATTTGCGAATCCGGTATATTTAGTGAAGATCCATTCAAAAACCATTCAAGGGTATTGGTTAAATCTCCCGATGCTTTGAGTTTCACAGAATCTCCTTCACAGATTGCAATTGATCCCTGCGGCGTAATGGCAACGGACGGAACAGGATAAAGTGTTACCTGGACAGGATCGGAAACATCTGACCAGTAACCTGCAGGGTTTTCAACTCTTAAAGCATAAAATCCGCTGTCTGTTACCGTAATCTGTTGAGTGGTATCATTGTTTGACCACAGGTATTTATATCCGGAAGGTCCGGACAATTTAACATTTCCTCCCGGGCAGAATGACAGGCTTCCGGTCACTGTAATTACAGGCTTAGCAGGTTTATTTGAAAGGATATCGTTAAGTGCTTTGTAGGCATCGATCTTCCCCCATCCCCATAGATTACTTCCTCCCGGGGGGATGGTTCCTGTATGGCTGTCTGAAATAGAAGTTTGTTTAAAAATATCTTTTACCTGTTCAGGTGTTAATACGGGATCTTCCTGCAGCAATAATGCAATGATCCCGGTTACCACGGGCGTAGACATGGAGGTGCCCTGGAGTGCAGCAAAGTAATAGGTTTTCCCCCGTGTAGAATATTGTGATACCACGGCAGGGTTACCGGCATTATACTGTGAATCAAAGGAATTGACAGAAGAAACTACCATAGCACCCGGGGCGGTAATATCCGGTTTTACTCTCCCGTCTGCAGTAGGACCATGGCTGGAAAAGGGTGCAAGCCCGCCCTGGGGTGACAGATAGGAAACATACTGTGTAACAGGATTTCCCGCGAGATCAGTATACCGGTTTTTGGTGATATAAGCTCCAACAGAAATAATCCTGTGTGCTGTCCCTCCGATCTCACCCACCGTGCTTTTTACATCTCCTGCAAGCCATCCCGAAACAGTACCGAAAGCCGGATCTGAATTTATAAAAGGCACACCGGTTCCCTGGCCATCATTCCAGGCATTTACTGTAGTTCCGCTACCTGTAATTTTCATGGTTATATAATGAAAGGCGGAATTGTTGATGAGCGACATCAGCATTTCAGGTTTTTGATTATAAATATTCCCGGAATCTGCGGAAAACTGAACTTGTAAGGTTCCGCCGGCTATATTTAAGTCTGTAACTGTATTGGTAGCTGTTGAAATATAGGATGTACTGTCAATGGAATTCAGGCTTTGATCGTAAACCTTGATTGAAACTGAGAAGCTTGTATTGGGAGATCCCCAGATATCGACATTCCCCGAACCGTTAAAAGCATAAAGTTGGGAGTTGCTTTCAAATGTTACGAGAGTTTCGATGGTATCCTGTGAAAAGGTATGGGACAGGTGTAAGGGTGTCCCTCCTTCATTTCCCGCCGCCCCGACAATTATCCCGTAATCCGAATAATAATCAATTGCCTGGTCCAACAGCGAAGTCCCGTCATGCGGCCCGAGATGAGATCCCAGGCTCATGTTCACTACCGCAGGTTCATTGACACTTTGTGCATAATTCATAATATAATATATGCCATCCTGAATATCCGATTGACCGTTCCCGAATTTAACAAATACCAGGTCCGCATCAGGTGCCATGCCTGTATATTTCCCTCCGGTACCGTTTCCGGACCCCGCTGCAATACCCGCTACATGGGTTCCATGGGATTCCACGTTGTCGGAATATTCGGCATGAAGAATGGATGTGGAATCCGTGAACTCAGTTCCGTAAAGTCCGGAAGGGGCAGGCCCTGAATTATCCGTCTGGTCCCAGACTCTTTTTATCCGAAGGAATGTATCCGCCCGGTTATAAAAATTCGGATTCGTATAATCAAATCCTCCGTCAATGATCCCCACTATAACGCCTTTTCCCGTGTACCCGTGTGGCAGGAAAATACCTTGCTGCACAGAATCGACCCCGGTATATTTTCTCACACTGTCAAGCTTTAGCCGTACCTCATGGTCGATTTCCAGGTAATCGATCCCTTTAAGAGCGGAGATTTTGCCCAGGTTCTCAACCGGGATCTTTACCGACCAGATATTATGGATTTTTGAACCTGTAAGAATTCCGAGTGAATTGAAAGCGGAAACATCCAACGAATCATTTACCCTGACAAGCGCCCCGATATAATCTGTGGAATTATGTCGAAAGACCGGAAAATCATGAAACCACTTTGACCCTCCGGACAATCGTGCGGATGAATTCCTGAAATGCTTATAATTATAATACAACATCCTTGCAGCGGGTGAAAGATGCTGGTGAGGGGCTGCGGGCACCAGGGATGGATTGTTACCGGCCAACGACTGTGCAAAAGATCCATTACAGCATAGCATGATCATCAATACCATCGATGCTGTTAACCGTTTAAATTTTATGTGTCGCCGGCTCATGTCACCTGGTAGATACCTTTTTATTTATATCGGCATACAGGATCCCTTTTATATCCCTGAGTTTTTCAATATTCTGAACAGGAATTTTTAACGAAAGAGAACGGGGTGTCCTGCTTCCCATTATAGCTGCAAGTGCCTTTAGCCGGTTCATGTCCAACTCAGGGGAAATTTCCATTAGGAGTCCTATATAATAATTGCCATTTATTTCACGGAGTCCGTATTTATCTATCATTTCCTGTCCGGGCCCCTGTTTGCCGGACGCAATAAAATTATGGTATTCATCGATGAAAGCTTTCGTGGCTGCCGAAAACATTTGTACTGAATCCTGACCGGTGGTCATGGTTCCGGTTGAGGTTTTATTTACCATTAAATTCTTATTAACCGCACACGAAAATGCAACAACTAAAATTGATGTATGCCATATAATTTTATTTACCGGCATAATTTACCTTGATTAACATGCTGTCCTTTCAGGGAATAATCTTAAATATCACGATTTAATTTAAAATTCCTAATAAAGAATTCTTTAAACGGACACGAAATTTTTGAAAATGGAATTGATGATAGTTCAAAGGAAAAACAATTGTTTGAAATCACTAGCAGTTATCCTGTTTTTTTGATAACTATAAGCTGATTTTTTCCCAGACCAGGTTTACAGATCGAACTTCAGGCTTTTTAGTTAATCCCATTCCGTTGTTTTTTTATGGCTTAATTCGAAGACGGAACAGATCATTGACCCTGTTTTTTTGATGACTATTTGAGGGGAATAATAGCTTATAAGATTTATGTCTAATCGAGGAAAATATTTTTATTGGTTTTCCTTTGTTGCATTTATTCTCGTCATCATTCCGTTTGCGGTGTCAGGGCAGAAAAAAATTATCAGGACATCAGGAAAAAATGAACTCTCCGTTGTGGTCAGAAATGACGGTTCGAGAATCTCCGGGAAGGTAATCAACAAGAGTTTAACAACTCTGCTGATTCTGACCGACAGCGCAGGATATATGACCATTCCGAATTCGGAAATTAAATCGGTCAGGTCTGTAAGTTCGCAGGAAAGGTTTGACCGCCATAAGCAGGTCCCAGGTACTTTTTCATCCCAATATTATATCACTCCCAATGCGCTTCCGGTCAAAGAGGGAGATGCCAACCTGCTCATTAATTTCTGGGGACTGGGAATAAAATACGGAGCAGACCGGAATTTTTCAATGACAATTTCCTCAACCTGGGCTCTGACCCCAATTTTGGCATCCATGAAATACTCTATCCCCGTTACTCATGACCTTCATGCAGGCATTGGTTTGATGGGGGGGTATTTAACATGGTTGCAACCGGAAGGATTTGGCTTATTGCCTTTTGGTACTCTGACTTTTGGAAACGAGGATTACAATTTGAACATTGGCGGGGGTTATGGTTGGTATTTTCAATATAAAAGCCATCCGGAAACCGCTCCCGTGTACTCCATCAGCGGGTTAGCAAGGTTAGGAAAAAAAACTTTCTTAGTTGCAGAGACCATAATATATACCCGGAATGAACCTTTTGCATTTACATTATTACTTCCTGGGATCCGTTATTCTCCTTTTGAATCTGTATCTGTAAATTTTGCTTTTGGAGGATTTTTTTCTGAAAAAACATCAGGACCCATACCTTTAATAAGCCTGTTTCTGAAACTGCATAAAAATGACCTTTGATCGAATCGATTAAATATTCCGGGTATTCCGGAGTAATACAATTCATTCAGGGTAATAACCCGACTGGAAACACTTTAACTCGAAATTCTCAAATCCCCCGTCTATTCAGCTCTCAGAATTTTAGCAGGATTTGTAATTGCCGCCCTGAAGATCGTCAGTGAGGTAGTAAGGAGCGCCATGATGGCTATGACTAAACCACTTATCACCAGTATCAGGATTGACACATTAGCGTGGTAAAGGTATATGGTCGATAAAAGGAAACTGGCCAGGAAATAAGAAGCTGATATTCCTATAACCACCGACATACCCAATACGATAAAGAACTGCCGGTTCATAATAAGCAGAATAGTACGGATTGTGGCTCCCATCACTTTTCGGATGCCGATTTCCTTGGTCCGCCTGGCTACGTTCAATGTTGACAGTGCAAAGATCCCGGTCAGAGATAAAAGGCCTCCGAGGATGGCAAGATAAAAGAAAATGGTTTTCAGGTTATGGGTGGTTTCCATCGCTCCCTGTATGGCATAATCTTCCTGGAAATAACCCGAAAATGGCCGGTAAGGTATGGATTTTTTCCACCCTTTGTTCAACTCATTGAATACGATGGTTTTTTTATCTGAAGTTGTTTTAACTGCCAGGGTCATTGCTTCCCGCTCGGTTGCTGGAAGGTAAATCTCGGGAATGATCACAGAACCGGTATAGAAGCCATTGATGATATTTCCCGTTACTCCGATGATGTATTTCTTTCCTTCACGGATATTGATCATTTTCCCGATAGGATCCTTCATGTGAAAACGATTAACGAATGTCTGGTTCACGATAACGGCATCGGTTGAATCCGAAGCCAGATCCTTGTTGAATAACCTGCCTTCCTTAATCTGAACGTCCATGAATTTAAGGTAATCCATTCCCATCTTACGGGACCGGACCTCTACGCTTCCCGTGTCAAGCTTGAGATAGGTGTCGACAAATTCCCCTCCAATGGTATTATTGGTTGCCGACCAGGCAATAATATCCGGATTGCTTTCTATCTGGTCACGCATAAGGTTAAATTCGGTCTTGTCCCCTGTCCGGATGTTGATGATATTTTTATCCTGGTAGCCCAGGTT
>JBJKSY010000411.1:0-5120 GCA_046703645.1 Cyclobacteriaceae bacterium | reverse complement strand
CATGGTAATGTGGTCGGCGGTTCCGGTGAAGGCCCGGGTAAATAACAGTGATACCAAAGGAATGAATTAATCCTGAAATATTTTATACCGAAATTATCTTCCCGGACTTTGAATCCTTTCAGGTTATCAAAGTTTAATGAAGATCTTCTTTTTATACAGGTAATAAGCCGGGATGTAACAAACCAGCATATAGCAAACTGCATAAAGAAATGAAACGAATTTTGAAGCAAGCCCTAGCCCTGTAAGGCCATCCATAAACAACGAATTCAGTGAATGAGAACCGAACAGGTTAAGGACAAAAAGTCCCGGAAGAATACCTGCAATAACATAGGTGGCGATGGCATTGGCACCATAAACCCGGCCGAGTTTGGTCCAATTTTTAAAGCCGAGCATATCCACGATCAGTATGCAGGCGGCCAGTGACATGGCGGCAAGGCCGGAGGTGTACATGACGTAGGAACTGGTCCAGATATTCTTATTGATCGGGAAAAACTGGTCCCATAATTCCCCGATCACAAAGGCGGAGAATCCTGCAAAGAACAGCCAGACCAGCTTTTTATTCTGATCATTGACCGATAATATCAGTTTGCCGGCCAGCATGCCGGTGATACCGGTTGCGATGGCGGGAAATGTGCTGAGGATTCCTTCAGGATCCCATATTTTCTGCCACATGTAGCCGGGCAGCAAAAGAGTATCAATATAGTTAGCCCAGTTCTTCATCGGCCCGCTTAAGTCCGGTTTCCCGATCCCCGGAACAGGAATATAAGCCATCAGGATCCAGTATGCCAGGAGAAGAGCCGCTGCAATTTTTGCCTGTGTCTTCCAGTTTGAATTCAGGAAAAGCAAGGCACATACCAGGAAAACAACCGAGATCCTCTGAAGTACCCCTGTCCACCGGATCCCATCCCAACTGAAGTGACCGATCATGCCCAGCAGCCACAGGCCGAGTCCCAGGAAATATATCTTAAGGGTGCGGGAAATGATTTTTTTATAAAGATCTTTTTTCGGCGCATGAGTGGCCAGCCTTTTAGAATAAGCAAGGGATATGGAGACCCCGACTATAAACAGGAAGAAAGGGAATACCAGGTCGGTAAGGGTACAGCCGTTCCATTTGGCATGTTCAAGGGGCTTGTAAATATGATCCCATGAGCCGGGATCATTTACAATGACCATGGCAGCAATGGTGAATCCGCGAAGGGCATCGAGGGAGATGAGCCGGTCAGATTGTTTAATTTGATTTGGGAATTGTTCAATCATATTGTATGCAAAATAATCTCATTAGGATATTGAAATTCCCTAAAAGATTATTTAAAAACAACTTATTTTTAACAAATGTCAGTTTAACCAGTGAAACAATTCTATTTAAAAAAGATTTAACAAAAAACAATAAATATAAACGTAAAGAGAATCAATTACCTCCCGCATTCGTTTCATCCTACTTAACTACAAATATGAAATCACTTCCTGGCTGATTATCACCAAATTCATTAGCTTGAGGAGATGTTGAAAGTTTTTCCAAATAGGTGTATATTCCTGTAAGGTCCAACACGCCAAAGGAGCCCCCATCACTGTATAGTGCTTCCAAAAATTGTCTCGCAAAGGGCGAGTGATGTCCGGGTATTCCGTCCGAAACATATTCTTTTCCACCTGAAGTTATATACCTTCTTGGTTTAAGCTTTAATTTCCTGTATATAAATTCATCGCGATTTATTTCAAAATTATATTCTTCACCTCTGGTGTTTATTTCTGATACAACTGGGTCAAATGTTCCGCCATAACAGGCATCTATGACCAAAAGAATATGGTTTACAGGAAGGTTGTTAATTATATTGCGTAACTGACTATAAGAAATATAAGATTTATATAATGTCGAATCGCTTTTAACAGAATTCTTACAAACCAGATGACCCTCTTTTAATACATTGTCATAAATTCCATGTCCTGCAAAAAAGATGAACAGTTGATCATTTTCATTATATTTCCTTTTTGCATATTCCCTCAATTTTACAAATACATCTTCTATCGTTGGATTTGTAATTAATTCGGATTTAAAACCGTATGTATCTTTAAGTTTATCACTTATAGAGGTAGCATCAAATATAGGATTGCTAAGATTTTTCCAATCATTATAATTATCTGTTGCAAACAAAAGGGCATAATCATTCCATGATGTTTTATAACTCGGGATGAAATAGATCTTACGTTCAATAAAATATACAAAACCATTTTGGTCCTTAATTGAAATATTAAATTTATTTTCTCCTTTATTAAGAGGAAAACTATTTTGAATTAATTGAGTTGAATCATTAAGCTGTATTGAAATTGAAGTGAGCAATAAGTCAGAATAATGCTTTAACTCACTATTTATAAGAAATGAAATATCGCTAATTTTATAAGCTGATGTGATATTGAATTTTAGTAAAAGTTGTGAATTTTTCACAGTGTCGATGTCTTTCGCCGGATTTTCCCAATAAACATTTATTATTGATTTTTTCTCCGAAAAATCAACATAAACTGATTTACCTTCGTCTCTAATAACCTGAGCAAGTGAAAAATTGAAGTTTATTAACAATATAAGGCTGATAAAAAATAAATTCGTTTTCATGTCAATTCTTAATAATCTTTTTTGAAAAATATCTTAAAATGCCTTTATTGTCCTTCCAGATAATAATTATATTATAAAAACCATTTGATACTTCATTGCCAGAAGAATTTAATCCATCCCAGGAAAATTTGATTATACCCGTTTCCTGGTTTAAAGTAAACTTGTCTGAATGAAAAACTAGCTGACCCTGCAGATTATAGACATCAATAGTTGCATTTATCTTCATGAGTTCAGGTATTATACCCTGTACTGTAACCTGATTTTTAAAGGGGTTTGGAAAAGGCTTACCTAACAAGAAATTCTCTTCAGAAATTTGTCTTCTTATGTACTGATTATTCCCATATAATATTGAAAGGAAACTATTTTCTTTTGAGGTGAATACATAATTATTTTCCTCCTTCATATTAATTAAATCAGATGTATTAGGATTGAAAAGATATAAGTCATTGGGAAGACCAGATACTAATTTTGAATCCCACTTAATCATTAAAGGCAGATTAACCTTATTAGTCTCAGCTTTAAGATCCCACCTGTAATTTTCGTTTACCGGAACTATTGAGGAAGATAAATGTTCAATCTGACCTTGATTTACAGTAAAATCAATATCAACATAATTCATAAATCTGGGAATTTGTTTACTATCATAATCATCATAACCAACCTTTGCTCCGTCACGCATCCCAATTCCTCCTAATTTATTCATTAAACCATTTTGATAGATATCAATTGGCAAGTACCATTCAGTTGATTTTAATTCATTATTGAAGATTTTAAAATTATCTGTTTCGATTTTACTCTGCCTTAAAGCTGGCATTGTATTAGGGATTACAAGTGTGAGTTGAGTACCTGTCTTTAACTCAACGAAAGCTCCGTTAAATTCCGTTAAATTAGCAGCTGAATCATATCCTATATTTCCCATGTTATCTTTTTTATAAACTATAAACTGCTGGCTGATAATATCATCTCTCTCATTTAAATTATTATAGCTGAGAATATAGGGCCAATTTATAGTAAAATAGTATGGATTTCCAATTTGATTCCACCCATGATATAGAGTTAATTCAATAGGTTTTCCATTATCAAATTGTATACCTCCCTCTAATGATAATTTTTGAGATTTCTTGAGTATAAGCCAAAATCCCGACCCATAATTAAGATTAAAAAGGCTTGTTCCATATTCAACATTTCTATCGATCATCGCGCCTTCTTCATATCCGATATAATGGAATAATCTCCATTTCGTTGAATCGTACTCCCCTCCAAAATTATTTAAGAGTTGCTGCTTTATAGAAATTAAATTATAATTTATAGGAAAAGATATTATTTGATAGTTTTCTTGCTGATTGCCTGAATACAGGACTCCGGATTGAAGTTTTCCTTGATTTTTATAGAGATAAATAAATCTTGTAGAATCGGTTGCAATATTTCCATAAGAGTCACTGGCTGTAACAAAATAAGTAATGCCTAAATTTCCTATTTCACTTAAGTGAAATATATGTTACCATGTCTTATCAGGGCCACCATGAAGTTCATTAGTGACAGAGTTTTCTTCAACTATTCCGCTGTATGTTATTGAAGCATTTCGAATCCCTGAACTATCGGCGATTTTATAATAAAGCACTATTTGATCCGAATCTGAATAAAACCATTCCCTTTGATTTGTTAACGTAATTACAGGTGGTGTTTTATCAACTGGTACCGAATTATCTGATAGGGTTATAATTATACTTGAATCCCGTGGACATTCAGGTCCTGGCGTGATATAGGTTATAGTAAATGTTCCCACCAAGGATCTTCCGAGATTTATTTCTCCCGTTAAACTATCACTAAATACGATACCATTAGTTCCCCTGAAATATCCGCCCAATGTACCAGTTATTATTGGTAAAGGGTTTGAGTCTTCTTTGGAATAGGTGTTTTTACTATAATAAAATAAAGGGATATCATCGGGTAAAATATTAATTTCCATGGTATAACTATTCGGACAGGTTTTAGATGTTGCATAGGTTATTTTATAGGGTCCTCCGACATTAGATGATTTAAGATCAATTTCACCGGTATTCAAGTCTTTAAAAGCAATTTGCTCAGGACCATTAAAAGCCCCCCCCGTAACCCCCGTAATCAAGGGTAGCGGATTATTGTCCCCTTGACAATAAGTCGCACGGTCATATTGGAATGTGGCATTGTCAAGGGTGTCAATTGTTAATAAATAGCCTGAGCTATTTTGACATCCGCCTTTTGGTGTCATGTAAATTATCTGATAAGGGCCACCGGATTTGGTTGAAGCCAGTTCAATTTCTCCCGACAGGGTGTCTTTAAATACTATTTGTATCGGGCCTTTAAAAGATCCACCCTTGATTCCAGTGATCTCGGGCAGGGGATCAGCATCTCCCTGACAATAGGTCGCTCGGTCATATTGGAATGTGGCATTGTCAAGCGAGTCTATAGTTATAGAATAACCTGAGCTATTTTGACATCCACCAGCTGGTGTTTTGTATACTATCTCATAGGGCCC
>JBJKSY010000410.1:0-2430 GCA_046703645.1 Cyclobacteriaceae bacterium | reverse complement strand
TAGCCGAGTTTTTCCTGTCGGACTATCTTTATCTTCTGATCCCTTTTGCACTTTCCATATTATATAATCTTGATATGGTTTTTCACTATTATAAGATCCTCCGTCTCAGGGAAAATACCTTCCTGGTTCATTATGTCTTGTTCCCTGTTTCCAGGCAGTATCGCGCAGCTTTTTATATCCAAATGGTGATCCTGTTACCTGTACTTGTTTATGGGTTATTCCTTTGTGCGGTGGCCGTCACCTCTGGTCTCTATTCCAGGCTGATTCCTGTTATTGCCGTATTGATTCTGATGATTTTCGCAAACACCTACCTGTTTGTTTCATTACTCAGGAAACCCCATGCCGAATCAAAATATCCGGTTCTGTCATGGATCCCTTCGCCCAGGATACCCTATGTACTTCATTATTTCTATTATGCGCTCCGGGCTGATACCATTAAACTGTTACTTTCCAAATTTTTCTCGGTGCTCATAGTTGCGATGGTATGTTATCTTTACCGTTCCGGCGATTATGAGATTTCACTGGTAACTATCGGGGCACTGGCTGCCATTACTTTTAATGGCATCCTGATTTACGGAATGCATGATTTTTATGAAAATCAGTACAGGTTTTCAAGGAACCTGCCGTGGAGCCGGATGAACCGTCTGGCTATACATGCTTTTATCCTCTGGATTATGGTTCTTCCCGAGCTCATGGCATTTCTCAGGAATCTTTCATCGATAGGATATGCTCACGGCATCGAAATTGTGATTTTTTATTTTGGAATGATCCTTTTGATTAAATCTTTAATGCTGGTCAGGCCCATGGATTCCGAATCGTATATCCGGTTTGCTGGCTACGGATTTATTATCCTTACTTTTTTACTTCTTTACAGGCCCCCGTTGATCTTGCTGGCCGTGATTCCCCTTATGCTTTCAGCACTTATCTATAAGATATTTTATTACCGGTACGAACCTGCCATACATACCTCGGAATCACTACCCTGAAAAAAATCATCTTCAGATGTCAAAAATCCGGACCCCGGAATTCCAAATCTGAAGATGATCATTCTATAAAGCAATGCTTTTCGTCCCTTGATTGAAAGTTCTTTACATGGACGGATTATTAATTACATTGTGCATGAACTCAGAAGCAAGCTTAACCTGGTCATCAATATAATCCATTTTGGCAGGCTCATAATTTTTGTCCAGCACGGGGTGACAGAGTTCATAGGTAAAATAACCCTGGTACCCGATTTCATTCATTAAACCGATGTAATGGTTATAATCCGGAAATGGTTTATCGAAATGGTCATAATCCACTTTTAATTTTGCATTGCCTTTATCATCGCGTTCAAACTCTCCGCCATAATGAGAGTGTATCTGCAGATTACCTACGGTTTTGACAGCATTTTCGACATAAGCCTTATCATTTACTTTTTCAAGAATAGGTGCGTCAAGCATGTTCTACAGCCAGGGCGAATTCACCTGTTGTACCATGTCATAACAGTCTTTCCAGTGACGGAGCAAGGGAGCATGGTTTTGAAGACCAAAGACAATCCCGAATTCTTCCCCGTATTTGGCTGCTTCTTTTAGTGTATCCCTGACCAGTCTCCAGCGTTCAATCCATGTAGTATAGGGAAATTGTCCCTGGAACGTATAAGCTTCTCCGCGTACAAGGTCGTAAGTTCCGATGCCGTCGTGTAACGGAACGCCGGTCCAGGCAGCGAAAAGCCGTACAAAAGGAGCTCCCAGGTCCTTTGCCAGTCTGGCTGTTTCCCTGATCATCAGCAATTGGGCTGACCGGTGTTCGGGAATCGGGCTGGAAAAGTCATTATTGGCAGCTACACAGGGGATTTCAAGGCCATATTTTGCCAGGATATTCCTGAACTCATCTCGTTTTTTCTGATCCAGGTCCAGAGGATTACCCATGGGTCTTTTATTGTCCAGTTCTATGCCATCGAAGCCGTTATCCTTCGCTTTTGTTGCTATTTCCTCAAATGTGAGGGCAGGTCCGTTATACCAGATCCCCTCATACGTAATATTGTAAAGGCCCAATTTGATTTTTGCCTTTTGTAACGATTTTTTAGATCTTTTCGGACCGGCTTCAACCTTACCGGAATTAAGGGCAGAACTGCCGAGCACAGCGGCCCCTGCGGCAATACCTGATTTTTCCAAAAATTCTCTTCTTTTCATAGTTATCTTATTTAATGAAAGATTTATCCGCTAGAAATAAGTTTTATTAATAAAAAATCCAATCCTGAAAAATTCACTTCCGCATAAAAGATAAATTTAATATTTCAGAGGAAACCAAAAAATATATATCCTTAAATAAAATCGTGGCCCTGCCTGCTTGAAGCACCGGACCGCATGGAATGAAAACCATAATCCGGGGATGCGGATTCCGATTTACCGGAAAATAATCTTTAGAGCAGGGCCATAAAGAGGTAGT
>JBJKSY010000409.1:0-4820 GCA_046703645.1 Cyclobacteriaceae bacterium | reverse complement strand
GCATACATGGATTTTGATCCTTCTTAAAACGGATTGCAAAGATATACCTTTTTTAAATTCCGGCAAACTAGCCTTGTTTATTAATATTTTTTTAAAAAAGAATTAAATAATCATTAATAAAGTGTTTTGTGTTATAACATCGTTTAAACTCTTATTATACAGGTATTTAAATAATTCCAATTCAAAAATCTATTAAAGAGCGGTTAAATTTCAGCCGGGAAACCGGTCTTGCATTTTATTTCGACAATACCAATATTTGACGTTTGCGGAAAGAAATAACGGCCTGAAACTGTAGAAATGAGACCTCAGGCAAGACATTTTTCGCAGGAAGTGAAATTTGAAAATAATTGAAGAATGGCAACTAATCCCGTCTTGGTTGAGGAACCGATTCTGAAAGAGAACAGGAACCGGTTTGTGTTATATCCCATTCAGCACGCTGATATCTGGGAATTTTATAAAAAACATGAAGCGTCATTCTGGACCGCGGAAGAAATAGATCTCAGCCACGACCTTCAGGACTGGCAGAACCTCACAGATGGGGAAAGGAATTTTATATCTCATGTTCTTGCTTTTTTTGCTGCCAGTGATGGTATCGTAAATGAAAATCTTGCCGAGAATTTTGTTACCGAGGTACAATACACGGAAGCAAAATTTTTTTATGGATTCCAGATCGCAATGGAAAATATTCACTCCGAAACCTATTCATTGCTAATTGACACCTACATTAAGGATCCCCAGACCAGGGATCACCTCTTCCATGCGATCGAAACCATAGACTGCGTTAAGAAAAAAGCAGAATGGGCTTTGCGTTGGATTGAAAATGGCAGTTTCCAGGAAAGGCTGGTCGCTTTTGCAGCCGTGGAAGGAATATTCTTTTCCGGCAGCTTTTGTTCCATTTTCTGGCTGAAGAAAAGAGGTCTCATGCCCGGGCTGAGTTTTTCAAATGAACTGATCTCCCGTGATGAAGGGCTCCATTGTGAGTTTGCCTGCCATTTATATAACCATCATGTTCTCAACAAATTATCAGAGAATACCATCATTGAGATCATTAAAGATGCGGTTAGTATTGAAAAGGAATTCGTAACGGATGCCCTTCCGGTAAGCCTGATCGGTATGAACGCTTCCCTGATGACCCAGTATATAGAATATGTTGCCGACAGGCTTCTGGCAGAACTGCGTTGTCCAAAACAGTATAATTCAAAAAATCCTTTTGATTTCATGGACATGATCAGCCTGCAGGGTAAGACCAATTTCTTTGAAAAGAGAGTCGGTGAGTACCAGAAAGCGGGCGTAATGAAGAATTCCGAAAAGGATTCTCCCAAGTTTACCCTGAATGAAGATTTTTAGTTTTAAATCCTGAAGAATATGCTGGTAATAAAAAGAGACGGCAGGAGGGAATCTGTAAAATTCGATAAGATCACTGCACGGATAGATCGATTGTGCGAAGGACTGAATATGTCTTTCATAGAACCTGTGGAAATTGCCAAGAAAGTCATAACGGGAATTTATGACGGTGTTTCTACACAGGAATTGGATGACCTGGCAGCGGAAACGGCAGCTTCCATGACCACCCTTCATCCTGACTATGCCGTTCTGGCGGCACGGATAGCAGTTTCGAACCTGCACAAACTTACCAGCAGTTCTTTTTCGAATGTAATGAAAAGGCTTTACACCTTTGTTAATCCGGTGAACGGGGAGAACACCCCACTCGTTTCCAGGGAATTTTATAAGGTGGTTAAAAATAATGCCGCTCTTCTCGATGCCTCAATCGATTATAATCGTGATTTCAGCTATGACTATTTCGGATGTAAGACCCTCGAGAAATCCTACCTCATGCGGATCGATAACAAAATCGTGGAGCGCCCGCAGCAGATGCTTATGCGGGTAGCGGTAGGCATTCACGGAGCAGATATCGACTCCGCAATTGAAACTTACCGTCTACTGTCGGAAAAATGGTTTACTCATGCAACGCCAACCCTGTTCAATGCAGGAACACCCAAGCCACAGCTTTCCTCCTGCTTTCTCCTTACCATGAAGGAAGACAGCATTGACGGCATTTATGATACCTTGAAACAATGTGCGAAGATTTCCCAGTCAGCGGGAGGCATAGGACTCAGTATTCACAATATCCGCTCCAAGGGATCCTTTATTAAGGGAACCAACGGTACTTCAAACGGAATTGTTCCAATGCTTCGGAACTTTGATATGACCGCCCGGTATGTGGACCAGGGTGGCGGGAAACGCAAGGGAAGTTTTGCGGTTTACCTGGAACCCTGGCATGCCGATATAATGGATTTCCTTAGCCTCAAGAAAAACCACGGTAAGGATGAATTACGGGCAAGAGATCTATTCTATGCTTTATGGGTGCCTGATCTTTTCATGAAACGCGTGGAAAATAACGAGAACTGGTCCCTTTTCAGCCCCAGTGAAGCACCAGGACTTTCGGAAGTTTATGGTGAAGAATTCGAGATCCTTTATCATCGTTATGAATCCGAGGGACGGGCAAGAAATGTAATCAAAGCACAGGATCTCTGGTTTGAGATCATTGAAGCACAGATTGAAACGGGTGTCCCCTATATGCTTTACAAGGATTCCTGTAACAAGAAGTCAAACCAAAAGAATCTGGGAACTATTAAATCAAGCAATCTCTGTACCGAAATCATCGAATACAGCGCACCTGATGAAGTGGCCGTATGCAATCTTGCCTCAATTTCACTCCCGCGATTCGTTACGGACGACAGGGAATTTGATCACAAAAAGCTTTATGAAATAACGTACGTAATCACGAAAAATCTCAACAGGATCATCGATATCAATTATTATCCTGTACCTGAGGCCAAAAGGTCGAATTTACGGCACAGGCCGATTGGCATTGGCGTACAGGGCATGGCAGATACCTTTATCCTCATGAGGTATCCCTTTGATTCCCCGGAGGCCAGAAAACTAAACCGTGAAATCTTCGAGACCATCTATTTTGCCTCGATGACAGCCTCGAAGGATCTTGCAATTGTCAACGGTCCTTACGAAACTTATAAAGGGTCACCGGTTTCAAAGGGAATCTTCCAGTTTGATATGTGGGGATTTACTCCTGATTCGGGAAGGTGGGATTGGATGACCCTGAAACAGGAAGTAAAAAAATCAGGGGTAAGGAATTCACTTTTACTTGCTCCAATGCCCACCGCCTCCACCTCACAGATCCTTGGGAATAATGAATGCTTTGAACCTTACACATCAAATATTTATGTCAGGAGAGTTCTTTCCGGCGAGTTCATTGTAGTGAACAAGCACTTGCTGAATGATCTTATTTCACTTGGAATATGGAACGAGTCACTGAAGAACCGGCTGATACAGGAGAACGGTTCCATCCAGAATATTTCTGAAATCCCTGCCGAGATCCGTGAATTATACAGAACCGTATGGGAAATTTCGCAGCGGTCCATCATTGATATGGCAGCAGACCGGGGTGTCTACATCGATCAAAGCCAGAGCCTGAACATTCATATTGCTGAACCCAATTTCGGCAAACTGACATCCATGCATTTCTATGCCTGGAAAAAAGGTCTTAAGACAGGCATGTATTACCTCAGGACAAAGGCCGCTGCCGACGCTATCAAATTCACTGTCGACAAACAGGCAGTTCAGCAACCTGCGGTCAAACAACTGGAGATTGAAAATAAAAACCGGCAGGATATGACCTGTTCACTCGACGACCCGGATAATTGCGAAGCCTGCGGAAGTTGAACTTTTGAAAGGGATTATTATTAAGAATGATTTTTAGATCTGCAGGCTCTTGCAGGCTGAAATTAAAACCCGCATTTGGAGGTTAAAGGCTTAAATGCATCGAGAACAGTGGTAAACTTAAGGAAATTTTACCCGGATTGACCGGAGGCAATTGTTTATTCATAAAATAATTCTCTGGCATTAAATGAACTGAGAAGGAATGATGCGAAGGCGAATTAAGCCCCAGTCCACGATCGTGATTTTTGGTTTGGAAAGCATAAGATGCAAACCAACCTATAAACCCGCCAACCGTCGGAAAAAGAATAATGGAATTTTCTGATTCTGATTTTGTTAGTGCTGCTACGGCAACTCCCAGAATAGCACATGCCCCGGTCACATAATTTATATTCCACGCCTGCCTGGTTGTAAGGTGATTTTTTTTAAACATGGCCTGACTTGCAATTGTTCCTGCCAGGGTTGTACCCAGTGGCACCAGTATTTGTGAATGATTGCCATTTGACCCGGTGATTATTCCCAGGCCTAAGCTTGCAGACAATAATCCGAATGAAGAACCGGCAATCATGTCTCCCCGGGTGAAATGATATTTCCTGTAAATTCTGTCGCCGATAAAATATCCGGCAAGACCTGTCAAAGGAACAGTAATTCCATAGGCACGGGCCTGATCGACATTAGCCGCAAAGAGAATAGAAACACCTGTCAGAGGTCCCAGGACTCCATAATACTGGTAGGTAGCCACTCTTCCTTCGCTCCAGTTATGGGTCTTGCCCAGTTGGTATCCTACCTCATTAAGTCCCATACTCATAATCACCATTGGGGTCAGTATACCCGCGGATCCGGGATCATTCCCAAAGATGAGAAGTCCTAAGGCTGCACCATGTGCCAGGCCGATGAATTTTCCATGACGCATAAGCATTACTGTACTATATGAAATATCGGAATACCGTGCGTGATTAATAACAGGCATTAACATGCTGATGCCCGAACTGAGGAACGGGATGGCTACCGATGCTGCAGGATCTTCAATCCGAAAGATCCCGTCTACCGCGAGGCCATATCCAAAACCATAAATTCCATTATAC
>JBJKSY010000408.1:0-3192 GCA_046703645.1 Cyclobacteriaceae bacterium | reverse complement strand
AATTCATCAGTTGCCGAGAGCGGCCTTGACCTGAACAGGATAAACGGTCAGCCTACCCTCGACGGGCAATATGCCAACCTTGACAGATAAGAAATTACAAAGGGTAAATTAATTCATGGTGTTAGGCAGTCTGCGATATGCGGGCAGCTTTTTTTTATTGAGGTGATTGAACCGGAGCAGGAGTCACGAGGATTTTAAATCATTTCCTGGTCAGCGATAGTTATATCAAATGGTCAAGAAAAATAATAAATGGCGCCTTCATTTTCTTTCCCTTCAGCCCATACGGTTCCCCCGTGTCTAAGTATAATTCGTTTAAATTCATTTCAAGTAATTCCTTCCGGGAGTATCCGGAAAGCTCTCCGGAAGCCTTATTAACTTCAATAATTCTGGAATTTGTATCTGATATTATAATGGCGTCCCTCGATCCTTCAAAAATCATTCGCTGCCATTCCACCGACTCCTTAAGTTCTTTTTCAATCTTGTTTCGTTTTGTAATATCCCGGATATGCACCTGAATATATTTTAAACCCTTATGATCAATTGCTTCAGCACTTACCTCGACTTCAACAAAAGTTCCGTCTAACCTCTTTATAATACAGCCGGGCTAAAAATACCGGATTCATTGTCCTTTATAAGTCCAATCATCGAGCCAGCTCATGAGATTCTCAGTCCATATACTCAGTTCAGGATTTCCGATTGCCATTCCCACGCCGTGAGGCCCATCGGGGAAAATGTGCAATGCTACCGGCACCTTATTTTTCACGCAGGCTTCGGTATAACGGATACTGTTCTCTACCGGCACAACATCATCATTTGAAGTATGGAAAAGAAAAGCCGGCGGGGAATCCCCGGAAACATGAAGATAACTGGTAAGTTGTCTCAGCATTTCAGCCGAAGGGTCAGGGCCCAGCAATGCGTGAACGGAGCCCTGGTGAGCAAAATCATCCATGAAAGAAATCACGGGATATCCCAGCATAACACGATCGGGCCTTGCAGAGACTTCATCCGCAAGATCATCTTCCGGATTTTTATACAGATCCGGCTGGGTGGCTACGGTTGACGCCAGGTGACCGCCTGCGCTGAAACCCATTATACCGATCCTGCCGGGATCGATATTATATTTACCGGCATTTTTCCGCAGAATTCTCATGGCCCGTGTGGCATCGGAATAAGAACCCGGGTAACGGTCCGGATTCACCCTGTAGGTTAACACAACTCCCAGAATACCGTACAGGGAGAATAATTGAGCGAAGGGCTGTCCTTCATGGGGCGCCTGAACATAATATCCTCCGCCCGGGCAGACCAGCACAGCCGCCATCTTTTTTTTGGGGGCCTGCGGCATGGTTGGATAATATATCCTTATTCTTGGCCTGTATTCCGGGTTGCTCCCGTTATTTGCGGATCCGTCTTTCCATAAATTGATTTCCTCACAAAGGAATCTTGGATCAGGATCTGAGGGATTTTCATTTACTACTCCTGCCTTGCTCATTACAGGAAGTGACATGGCACCCATCGCCAGGGTCGATTGAAAGAGGAAATTTCTGCGTTTCATGTAAAAAAAAATATGACTGAGATATTAATTTAACTACTTATGAATAAATATATTGATTATGAATGTGTTTGTTTATTTGAAAGGTTTCTAATTTTCCGGAAATCTTCCAAAATTCATTTGTAACACTTCAATTTCTTGAAAATAATACTATTGAATCGATGATATATTTTTTTATTTTTATATTTTTATAAGTTATTACCCAAGTAAACTACCCAAAATGTATCTTAAAGGAAGACTTGTTTTAATCATTTTTTCCTTATTCTGCCTGTTTCCTTTTGAAGGCTGCCAAAATCAGGGCAATAATTCCCCTTCAAAGCTCAGCATATCCATGATCGATTCTCCCGGTGATTACCAGGCGGTAAATATAGAGATCGACAGTGTAGAAATAAAGATCAAAGACGGGAACTGGACCAGTCTTAATGATTTTAAACCGGGAATCTATAATCTGCTCGATTACACTGCCGGGCATGAACTCAGTGTCAGCAGCCGGGAAATGCCTTCAGCAGTTTTGACGGAAGTTCGTGTGCTCCTGGGAAATCAAAACACAATTAAAGTCGATGGACAGGAATTTAAATTAACAACCCCGGGAGGTGTTGACCCGGGAGTGATCGTTCCTGTAAACCAGATGCTTGACCCGGGCCAGAATATTCAAATGGTGATCGATTTCGACGCTTCGAGCTCCATTCGTGAAGCTTCTGGAATCTTTCTTTTAAGGCCCGTGATACGAGTATACAACAAATCCACGACGGGTTCTATTTCCGGCAAGGTTTATCCGGACAGCCTGAATGTTTCGATCCAGGTTTATTCGAACGGGATCATCGCTTCAACCTATGCTCCGAAAGGCATGTCTGATTTCATAGTTTCAGGACTACCGGCCGGTACTTATGAACTCATTTTTGATCCAGGTACGCAATCCGGTTTCCAGCAATATACCACCAATAATAATTTATCTGTGGCAGCAGGTAAAACTACGGATGTCGGGAATGTCTATTTGCCTAAACAGTAACAGGGCATTATTGTCTAATCTGAGCAAATAATTCGGCAATTCTGACAATCACCTGAACGGCTTTCTGCATGGATTGTATAGGTACAAATTCATATTTTCCATGAAAATTATGGCCACCAGCAAAGATATTCGGACAGGGAAGCCCCATATAAGAAAGCCGTGATCCATCCGTTCCTCCCCTGACCGGTTTAATGATCGGCTCAATTCCTGAGTCTTTAATCGCCTGTTCTGCAATATCGACTATGAATTTTACCGGTTCGATCTTTTCTTTCATATTGAAATATTGATCTTTTATATCAATCAATACTACGGATCCCGGATATTTCTTCCTTATGAAATCGGCACATTCATGCATTCTTTTTTTTAAGAATTCAAACTTTGAAAAGTCATGGTCACGCAGGATATACCGGAAAGTAGTTTCTTCTACCGAACCCGAAAAATTCATTAAATGATAGAAACCTTCATATCCTTCGGTATATTCAGGCCGGCTGTTGACTGGCAACAGGTTATTGAATTCCATAGCCAGGTGAATGGAATTGATCATCGCATTTTTTGCCGTGCCGGGATGCACATTCCGTCCTTTCAACGTTATTGTAGCCAGTGCCGCATTGAAATTTTCATATTCAAGTTCGCC
>JBJKSY010000407.1:0-6730 GCA_046703645.1 Cyclobacteriaceae bacterium | reverse complement strand
AGCTCATGGAACTGTGCTATATTGGTAATCCTCTTATCGAGCAGGGTTACCGAATGATTGATCATTTCGAACAGGTCGTTGACCTGGGCATTGTTGTTTTCCATTTTCATGATATTGAGAAGTCCCTTGATCGTAGCGATAGGGCCCTTGATCTCATGGTGTGTCCTGTAAACAAGCTCATTAAATTCCGTTTCCCGTTGTTTTATCTGTTTCTTGAATTTCTTGATCTGGGAAAGGTCATTGATGATTATCACGAGGAAGTCGTTGAGATCGGAAAGCAGGCCGAGGTAAAAACCCGATACCCGTATATAGATCTCTCCTCCGAATTTATCGGTTGCGAAAAGGGGCTTTGATATAAAATAACCTTTCCTGAACAGCTCGTGCACATATTTCTGGAACCTGGGAAATTCAGTCTGCATCAGAAGGAGAACGGGATTTCCCACCAGTTCGTTTTTATTGTATTTAAAGATCTCTTCGACCTCGTCACTTGCAGAAAGGATCTGGAAATCACTTTTAAGAATGATGGACCCTGGGAAAATCCTGGTAAGGTTTTCCAGGGCATATTCTTCGTCAATCACCCTGTCTGTAATGGGTTTATATAATGTGTTCCTGCTCTCCATTGTATTTCAATGTTTTTAATACGAAACCTGGTATATCCTGCAGATTTAAAATTCTATCGACCGCTCCCAATTTCACAGCTTCCTTAGGCATTCCATAGACAACACAGCTTTTTTCATCCTGTGCAATGGTGTTGGCTCCGGCTTCTTTCATTTCGAGCAACCCCCTGGCGCCATCATCACCCATTCCCGTCAGGATCACTCCTGCTGCATTTTTACCGGCATAAGTGGCCGTGGATCTGAAAAGAACATCGACAGCCGGCCTGTGTCTGTTCACCAGTGGCCCTGAGGTAATTTCTACAAAATACCTTGCTCCGTTGCGTTTCAGCAACATATGATGGTTCCCCGGAGCAATGAGGGCCCTGCCGCGCATAACTTCATCACCCTGCTCGGCCTCCTTTACCGATATTTTGCATATCGAATTCAAACGGTTGGCAAATGCCCGGGTAAACATTTCCGGCATATGCTGCACGATGACCATCCCGGGTGCATTATAGGGCATCTGTTTTAAAATGTACTGCAGCGCTTCCGTTCCGCCTGTTGATGCCCCTATTGCGATAATTTTTTCGGTGGTCTCAGCCAGGCTTTTCGGAATTGAACGCGAGATCAATACATCTGCGCTGTGCCTGGGCTCAACATATCGTTCCTGGAGATTGTGTATCCTTGCCTGTGCGGCGGCCTTTACCGAATCACAAATCAGAAGTTTATATTCTTCGAAAAAGGACCGCGTCAGGTGCTTGGGCTTTGTGATGATATCCACTGCGCCATATTCCAATGCCCGTATAGCCGTTTCGGAGCCCTGCCGGGTCAGGCTGGATATGATGACCACCGGTATGGGATGTTGTTTCATTAACTTACCCAGAAAAGTAAGCCCGTCCATTTTAGGCATCTCTATATCGAGAGTGATCACATCCGGAAGTTCTTTGGTAATCAGGGAGACTGCATGGTAGGGATCAAATGCCGTACCCGATACTTCGAAGCTTTCATCAGATTCGAATATCTCCTTAAGCATTTGCCGCACGAGGGCGGAGTCATCAACGATCAATACTTTAATCTTTTTCATATCCTTTGTATCAGGCGGCATGACTTTTATTTATTTCAAGCATTTTCAGCAATACCTTCCCTGAAGCAGTATTAAAATTTATTTTTCTTCCCTGGTTTCCACCCACATGATAACCCGATACCTTTATCCTTTCCTTTTCCAGGAATTCCCAGGCTACATTTATATTCCGGTCACCTATGTGAAAACTATGTTGTTCAAAATTCAACACTTCGGCTCCTCCGAACACCTTGGCTACCAGGCTCTCCCGGGTACTTCCCATCCGGATCATCTTTTCAATTAATTTGGGAATCGCTACATTACCGTATTTCGGAGAGCTTAATCCCTGCCCCTCCCAGTAAGGAAGCATGTAATGATTCATGCCCCCGATCCCTTTTTCCTGGTCCCAGAGACAAATAGCCACGCAAGACCCGAGAACCGTTTGTATAAGGCTTTCCCGGGCCGCCACATGAATGGTAGAGGCATACAGGAAATGGTTATTAAGATTTTCGCTCATTCCCCTGGTTCCTTAAAATTCCTTATCCCCGATAAACAAGAACTCATTTCCTTCAGTCGAATAGGCTTCTCCCTCCTTCGAATTGAGTTCCGGAATTATGACGGTAAAGGTTGTACCGGCACCCGGGTTACTTTCAAAATCAAGAGTACCATTCAGCAATTCAACGAGAACCTTACAGACTGATAGCCCCAGGCCGTGACCCGATTCTATTGAATTTATATTATTTTCAAGCCGTTTGAACCTGTCGAATATATAGATCTTGCCGCTGTCGGAAATTCCTTTCCCGTCATCCCGGATCGTAAATTTCAGGAATCCATCGCTTTGGCTTACACGGAAATTAATATGACCGTTCTCACGGGTAAACTTCACGGCATTATCGAACAGGTTAATTACAATTTTTTCAATAAATCCCGGGTCCGTGTTAAAATAAGGTGTCTGCTTCTCGTTAAGCAGGTAATCGAAGTCGTAGTTTACTGTAAGATTCTTTTTACGGATGATGTATTTATACTTTTCAATTACTTTCCTTATAAGTGAATTTACTTCGGTGCGTGAAGATCCCGGTGTAAGGTTGCCGGATTCAAGTTCTGCGGCACAAAAGACATTCTGCATCTGGAAATCAAGGCTTGAGGCTTCGCTATGGATCAGGGAAGCAAGCATGATCACTTTTTTCCAGGCTTCTTTATCGACCCGGATGATCTCTTCCGATAGTCCCACGATGGAGGTGAAGGGGTTTGTCATGGCATTCCTGATATTGGAAAGAAAATGTCCTTTATAGGCCTCCGCCTCGGCGAGTCGTCGGTTCAGGTCCTTTACCTGGTCTTCCAGGTATTTCAGTTTGTCGAATTGTAGAGTTTCCATATTTATAGTTTTGTGAATACCGTTGGAAGGATCTGTTTCAGGGGGACATTCATCCTGGCAATGGATTCCGAATGGCCGAGCATTAAAATGCCCTGAGTTGCCATCCGGTTACAGATCTTATGAATGATCTTTTCCTGCGTTTCGTAATCAAAATAGATGAGCACGTTCCTGCAAAATACAAGGTCGAAGGTTTCGCTGAAGGGATAATGCTCGCTCATAAAATTCAGCCGTTCAAAAGTTATTTTTCTCCGCAATTCCGGAATAACCCTGTAAAGGCCTTCACTTCCGTCAGTACCTTTCAGCAGATACCTGGATCTGAGGGCGGCCGGAACAGGATTGATCTTTTCCGCCCTGTATATCCCTTGCCTAGCCGTTTCAAGCATTTTCATTGATATATCAGTGCCTTTTATCTGGTAGGTGAACCAGTGGTTCGACTCATAAAACTCCTCGAGCGTCATTGCAAGCGTATAAGGTTCTTCACCGCTGCTGCACCCGGCACTCCAGGCTTTGAATGTCCGCGACCTGTAAACCCGGGGATCAAGCCCGGGTAAAATTTTTTCTTTCAGGAAATTGAAATGCACTATTTCCCTGAAAAAATCGGTCTTATTGGTTGATACTTCATCCATCATTCTTACCACTTCCAGCGCCTGGCCTTCTTTACTGAAGAGATAGTCAATATACTCCCTGAAACTTTTCATATTCAGATCACGGAGCCTTCTGTAAAGCCGGCCTTGCAACATGGTCCTTTTTACAGGCAGTATCCTGATCCCGAAATTCTCACTGATAAATCCGCTCAACCGATTGAATTCGCGGTCATTCAGCTTTAACTGGTACAACTCCGGATTTAATATTTTTTTATCGCGATCCATTTTTTCATGATATTCATTTATCCGTACGGCAGGTTATAAAATAAGGAACCGGTTTCCCATCGCTTCGTCCTTACTTACCGGTCCCTTTTCCCAGCTCACTTTTATAATTGGTTTGTTTCAGAATTTTTTAAAATTTTTATTTACGTCCGTCTGCCCGTTCCCGCCTTTATCTTTTCCGTTTTTCCCGGGGTTTTTACGGCCCGGTAAAACTGCTTCCGCATTAAAATTGAATTCTTTTTCAGGCGATTTACTATTTCCGTTCCCGGGCAGTGAAACGGATATATTCAGGTGTTTTATTTTATTTTTCTTATTATCACGGGCTTCCTCAACACTGAAAAACCCGATCAGGTTTTTAAGGGATTCAGCCTGGGAAAAAAGCTCTTCTGCGCTGGTTGCCATTTCTTCGGAGGCTGCAGCATTTTGCTGGGTCACACGGTTCAACTGCTGCACAGCCTGGTTGATCTGTCTTGAACCGCTATTTTGCTCTGCACTGGATGCCGCTATTTCCTGGACAAGGCGGGAAGTATTCCCAACCTGGGGTATGATTTCATTGATCAGGCTCCCGGCTTCTTCGGTTATCTTCACGCTTTGTGCGGCTAAGTGAATGATCTCATCGGCAGCCACCTTACTGTTCTCTGCCAGTTTCCGTATTTCAGAAGCCACAACTGCAAAACCCCTTCCGAATTCACCGGCCCTTGCGGCTTCCACGGCGGCATTCAATGCCAGGAGATTGGTCTGGAAAGCAATATCTGTTATGATATTTATCTTCCCTGCAATTTCATGGACCGATCTCAGGCTTTCACCGGAAGCTTTACTGACCTTTTCCATGCCGGAAATCACTTCCGTTGCCGATGCATCGGTCTGGCGGGCATTCAGGGTATTGCTTTCAATGTTGGCTGTCATCTGCTCAATGGTGGAGGACATCTCCTCTACCGAAGATGCCTGGTCGTTTGCACCCTCAGAAAGGCTCTCTGATGCTTTGCTCAATTGCAGGCTGGCCGATGATACATTCTCCGCGCCTGCCTGAACTCCGGATAAAATTTCACTGAATTTCACGGCAACTTTTTCCACTGACCTTGCAATTCCGCCAATTTCATCTTTCCGGCGTGTATCCCCAGATCTGAACTTAAGGTTTAAAGATCCGCCGGAGAGATCATGAAGCTTATCATTGACACGTATCAACGGTTTCCGGATCAGGATGGATGTAATGCGGAAGCTGATCGCCAGCATGGAAATACCTGTCGGCAGGATCCAGGCAAAATTGATCAGGCCGAAGTGACCGGCGATATAGCCGAAGTTGAAAAGGATGGCTATGTTGATCACAAAAATCAGGGCCACTTTAAATACCACAGAATCTTTCAGTATCCACCTGAGGATCACAAGCGTGACCGGCAGGGGTATCAGATAATTCAGAGCGATATAAAGCAAAATGTTCTTATCCATTTTTATTTTTCATTGATTTCCGGAATTGCCGTACTTTCCATCCAAACTTCCATGCATTGATCATATATTTCAGGAAGGCTGGGTTGCCGGCTCCTGCTGCATTTTATTTATTTCATCCTTCGACTCATCGAGCTTGAGTAATTCTGTTGTCGAGAATACCCGGTTGATGTCAAGAAGTATGATGAAGCTTTCATCGATCTTCACCACTCCTGTTATAAACTGGGATTTGCTTTTCTCATGGATCACGGGAGTAGGCTTGATGTCTGTATCACGGATCTCAAGTACCTCAACAACACTGTCGACCAGGGCCCCGACCTTGATCATTTCGTGATTCACCTCCACTTCGCAAACAAGGATGCATGTATTCTTGGTATATTCGGTAGGGGTCATCCCGAATTTCATTCGCGTATCAATGACCGGGAGAACTTCCCCTCGAAGGTTTATGATACCCTTCATATAATCGGGGGTCCTCGGCACCTCGGTTATCTTTACCATTTCCAGAATGTTCAGGACCTGCCCGACATGTATGGCAAAAGTTTCTTCCCCCAACAGGAAAGAAAGGAAGGATGTAGATTTGATTTCGATTTTATTTTCCATTTTAAAATATGATTTTATTATTTTCCGAATTCCTTGACGATCTTATAGGGATCGAGCACCAGCACCACGCTTCCGTCACCCATGATAGTCGCCCCCGAAATATATTCCTGGTTCCTGTAAAGCCTCCCGATAGGTTTCAGCACCGCCTGGTGTTCGCCTTCAACGCTGTCGACTGCAATTCCGACAAAAAAGTTTTCGTATTTCACCAGGACTACCTGTTCCCGGTTCAGTGGACCGCCCGGGATACTGAATTCATCCCTGAGGTAAACAAAGGGATACTGTTCACCATCCAGGACCACGGTCTGCTGGAATTTTCTAGTCAGGTTATCATGTGGAAGGGAGTAAATTTTCTGCACATTTTCCAGGGGAATTATGAACAGGTTCCCGCCGATCCTGAGCAGAAGCCCGTCGATTATGGAAAGGGTAAGCGGCAGTTTAATTACCACCTTTGTGCCTTCGCCTTTGGACGTGGTAATATCTATTTCGCCCCTGATCTCATCGATCTGCCTTCTTACGACATCCATTCCTACACCCCTGCCCGATACATTGGTGACATTGCTGGCAGTACTTAACCCGGAATGAAATATCAGGTTCAGCAACTCCTTCCCGGAAAGGTGATCCCCGGTTTTAATGATTCCCATTTCAAGAGCTTTTTTACGGATCTTCTCAAGATCTATCCCCGCTCCGTCATCCTGAATAAGGATATGTACATTACTGCCTGAGTAGTAGGTTTTCAATAAAATATTCCCGACCGGATCTTTTCCCGACCGGTTCCTTTCTTCAGCCGTTT
>JBJKSY010000406.1:0-9447 GCA_046703645.1 Cyclobacteriaceae bacterium | reverse complement strand
CTCAGAATCATTGGCAGTAAAGAAGTAAACATATTTTTTTCCGGATTTCATATATCTATATTGTTTAGGTTAAAAAGATTTATTTTAAAAGTTAAATCAATATCAATGAAATAAATTAAAGAGCACTTCCCAAAGGGAACAGAGGGCCCAAATTTATTAAATTATCATGCAAATAATATGGATAATTGTCATAAAATTAAGGGGTTAACAAACTGTTAACAGAAGCGAGTCAACGGATTTAAAAACTGGTGGAAATATTAACCATTTTTAACAAAAAACCGGATTTTGCATTGTTTAAACCGTTGATTTTTATCGTTGATCGATATTTTTTGCTCGCCAACAGTAAGACAGGGAAATTTAGGGTAACAAAAAGAAATAAACATGTATCCTAAAATAAAACTTCTGTGCATTGCCCTGATCCTGGGGCTTTCTTCCTGCTCCGTTTTTTCCGTTCATCCGTTGTATGATGAAGGAAGTCTGGTTACCGATGATAACCTGGTTGGCCTTTGGTTCAATGTCAGTGATTCCGAAACCTACATTAGGATTGAACCCATAAAAAAATATTATAATTATAAAGCCGAACAGGTTGGGGGAAACTATTATAAATTAATCAGAGCCGATAAGGGTGATACCATCTGGTATGAAGCACATTACCTGAAACTGAATAATGATTATTATCTCGACCTGTTTCCTCTGAACGGAGGTCCATTTAATCAGGATGATTTGCTAATAAGAAATTATTTCCCTGTCCATTCATTTATAAAAATGGAACTCGAACCGGACAAGGCCGTCGTATACACATTTGATGAAGATAAACTTCTGCAATTATTCAAGCAGAACCGGATACGCCTGCAACATGAAATGGTAGATGATTATGTGCTCATCACAGCCAGTACAAAAGATCTTCAACGTTTCATATTGAAATATTCCAAAGACAGGGAGGTCTTCGGCGAACCGGGAGTCTTTATTAAGATCAGCCGGTAACCGGGCAACCCTGATTTTCATTGGATATTTATCCTTCTGATTCAGCTTTATTTTCCGAAGTTGATCTTCAGTGAATATTCTTTCACTTCTAAAAATAATATTAACGGAAATTTCTAAATTTGAAAATTGTACAGGATCGTGTGAGCTGGGATCAGGCGGGAATCAGCCGATATAAAAACCATTTAACCAAATTTAACAAGGCTGTTGCTTTTATAATATCATGAAAACAACAACGCATCGTTTATATCGGAGATATTTGCAAATAATTAAAGTTGGCAAAAGGTATGTTCAATAAAAAAAGGCTCATCCCCGGATTCTTTTTCCTTTTGTCAATGATTGCCATATTCCCGGGAAATGTTTTTTCCCAGAATTTAAAGGATGACAGCACGGGAATATCTTCAGGCAAAATAAAACCTGTTCCGGAGCCTGCGCTTTTATTATCGAATTATATCAGGATTCCCTCTATCTCCGGCAATGAAAAGGATGCCGGAAATTACCTTCTCGGAGTTTGCAAAAGCAAAGGATTATCAATTCATGTTTTCAGCGATCAGCAGGGAGCGTTTAATTTTGCCGCCTCCCTGTATCCTCTCGAAATGGGCCTGCCGAATATAATCTTCCTGAATCATATTGATGTCGTTCCCCCCGGGGATTTGAGGGATTGGAATTTCAAACCATTTTCCGGGAAGATAGAACACGGGATGGTATTTGGACGGGGATCGATTGATATGAAAGGAATGGCCATCATGCAACTGGAAGCAATTGCCAGGTTCAGGGATGAGCATAAGAACGATCACGAACCTTTTAATGTCACGTTGCTTTGTGTTTCCGGTGAAGAAGATTTCGGGCCCAAAGGTGCGGCATGGGTAGTCAATAATTTCCTTGACCTGCTGAACCCGGTGGCAGTTTATGGCGAAGGCGGAGCCGGCATTTACGGTCTTGACACCCGGGAACCCGATAAGCCCGTCATGTGTGTTTCGATCGCTGAAAAAAAAGCTCTATGGCTGGAACTGAAAGTGAAGGTTAATACATCGGGTCACGGATCGGTTCCCCCGTTGGTTTATGCCAATAAAACGGCCATGATCGAATTGAACAGGATCCTGAAAGGCAAACCGAAAATTATATTAAACCGTTATACGGTAGCCACGCTTCATGAACTTGGCAACCTCGAAGGGGGCCTCCGCGGTTTCATCCTGAAAAATATCAAGATCTTCAAGCCTTTTGTTGCCGGCAACCTTAGGAATGATCCCCTGATCATGTCGACCCTGTCAAATACCATCACGCTCACCCAGATCAATAATCCCCAAGGTTCAACCAACCAGATTGCCCAGGAAACATTTGCTGATCTGGATTGCCGACTGTTGCCGGGTTATTCTACGAAGAAATTCATGGACAATCTCAATTCGAAGATAAAAAAGAAAACTTCCACGCTGGAGATCATTAACCAGAGCCGGGAAGCGGATGCGAGCCCCCTGGGACCCTATTATAACCAGCTCGCAGAAGCGCTTAAAAAAGTTTACCCCGAAAGTGATGTCGTTCCCATCCTCTTTCCTGCCGTTACCGACAATAATCATTTCAGGAGCCATGGCATTCCTACTTACGGAATTGCTCCGGTCTGCCTGACCAAGGACCTGTTGAAGACCGTTCATAATGTGAATGAAAGGATATCCATTGAAAACCTGGAGGACGGAATTCTTGTCTATTACAACATTCTCCAGGAAATGAGCCGCAACAAAATGGATCTGGCATCAAGGAAGACCGTCAATGATAAAAGCTCTCCGAAATAAACTGCCTGACGGGATAAACTGATAAAAGGGATTTTTTTCTTGTCGGTGCTTAGCAGTCGTTCAGCGGGAAAATATATGGCTTGATCGAATTAATGCAAAATTCTTTACGGAACAGGGATTAAGCTCGTATATTTCGAAGGGCGGCACCATACAATGAATTTCAGATTTCATTATAATAAAATATTAATAAAGGCGGGATTCCATCTGTTATTCTGGGCAACCTCCTTTTACGTACTTCTATATAATTATGCTTCCTCGAGTGAGTTTACGAGGATCGATTATATATATACCGGAATTTTTCTCCTAGCGCCCGTTTTTGCCGTATATATCAATTTTTATTTACTATTTCCCCGGTTTTTCCAGAAAGGGAAATATGTACAATACCTTGCACTTCTTGCGATCCTGATCCTGCTTTCTATGGGAATTCATTATTTTTCATTCAATGTGCTTGCGGACCTGTTATTTAAAAACTATTATATAATTTCCTATTTTGATGCCTGGCAAATAGCAAGGACCCTTATCATATTTTTAGGGATTACCACCCTGGCCCATCTTTCGCAATCATGGTTTGAACTTTATGAATCGCGGGCCAGGCTTCAGGAAGTTGAAAAGGAAAAGGCCCTGTACCAGCTTGAATCGTTGCGGGCGCAGATCAACCCCCATTTTCTTTTTAACAGCCTCAATAGTATCTATTCGCTTGCGCTGAAAAAATCGCAGCAAACCCCGGGAGTAATTTTACTTTTATCCGATGTTTTACGCTATGTGATTTATGAATCAAATGCCGAATGTGTTGAGCTGGAAAAGGAACTGGAATTCATACGGAATTATATTGAACTCCAGAAACTCAGGACAAATATTTCTGAAGTAGTAAGTTACAGGGAAACCGGCGATTCGGGTAATATCAGGGTTGCTCCGCTCATTTTTATTGTCTTCATCGAAAATGCTTTCAAGCACGGGTTGAAGGGTGATACTGCCAACCAATTCATCAATATAATTTTCAATATTTCACGGGAAAGAATAGAATTTATTTCAGAAAATAATATAGGCCGGGGAAGCCATGTTAAAAAAGAAGAATATAATGGTCTCGGCCTGGAAAATGTAAAAAAAAGACTCGACCTCATGTATCCCGGTAAACATGAACTTGGGATTTCGGCCGAAAAAGGAAAATATGCCGTACAATTGATCATTTATTTATGAATCCGATGAATTGTATAATCGTTGATGATGAACCTTTGTCACAGGATATTCTTAAAGAATATATCAGGGACGCTCCCGGTCTGAAACTGATCGGGTGCTGCTATAATGCCCTGGAAGCGACTGAAATGATCAGAAATAATACCATTGATCTGATCTTCCTCGATATAAATATGCCGAAACTGACGGGCATCAATTTTATCAGGTCACTCGATAATCCTCCCATGGTGATCTTTACCACTGCCTATCCGCAATACGCTGCCGAGGGATTCGACCTGGATGCTGTTGACTACCTGGTAAAGCCCATATCATTTGAAAGGTTCCTGAAAGGAGTCAATAAGGCTTTTGAAATTTCGAATCGCCGAAATGTTCCGGTATCCATTGCTGAGGAAGGATATATGACCATTAAGGCCGACAGAAAGATCTATAAGATCAATTACAGGGATATTCTTTTTTTCCAGGCATACGGTGATTTTATAAAAGTACATCTCAGGGACAAAATCCTGGTCACTTCAGATACCCTGAAGAACATGGAACAAAATCTTCCTGACCAATTCATGAGGATCCATAAATCGTATATTGTTTCCCTGAACAGGATAAAATATATTGAAGGAAATACCGTTCATATTGAAGGTTTTGAATTACCTTTAAGTCCTAATTTACGCGATTCCCTTATCTCCCGGTTAAATCCGCAAACCAACCAAAATGATAAATAAAACCATACTTATTACTGGGGCTAATGCTGGTTTGGGGAAGGAGGCATCACGTCAGTTAGCTGCTATGGGTGCACGTATCATCATGGTTTGTCGAAATCCTGAAAAAGGACAGCAGGCAAGGCAGGAGATCATCAGGTTAACCGGAAATAATAATATCGGCCTTATCATTGCCGATTTTACTTCACTGCTTGAAGTAAGAGAACTTGCCGAAAAGATCAGGAAAAAATATGAACGATTGGACGTACTGATCAATAATGCCGGGGTCTTTGTAACGGACTTTCAGCTTACAAAGGATGGTTACGAGCTGCAATGGGGAGTAAATCACCTGGCAACTTTTCTGTTGACAAACCTGCTTCTGGACCTGCTCGAAAAATCATCTCCGTCTCGCGTCATAACTGTATCATCTGCAGCCAACTTTAAAGGACAGATAAATTTTGATGACCTGGACCTGAAAAATAATTACAATGGACTTATAGCCTATCGTCAGTCAAAACTGGCCAATGTTCTTTTTACCGTTGAATTGTCAAAACGGCTGGATGGCAAAAGGATCTCCGTCAATTGCCTTCACCCGGGAATGGTCAGGACAGCATTCGGACATAAATATAATAATCACTGGATGGGCTGGGGATGGCTATTTATGAAGCCTTTTATGCGGCCGGTGGAGTCGGGAGTTAAAAGTATGATGAAGCTCGCTACCGATGACAGGATAGAAAATATCACAGGAAAGTATTTCAACCCGGAAGGGAAGGAAAAATCACCCAACAAGCTGGCATATGATGCCTCACTCAGGGAAAAACTCTGGACAGTAAGTGAGAAGCTGACAGGGCTAAAAAATAAATAGTTACCAATTCCCAAGGACAAGACCCTGCCAGCTAAAAAATAAAATTTTCAATCAGCTTCAGGGGCACCGGAAGAAACTGCCTTGCTTCTTTCAATGGATTGAAGGACAAGGTAACTGGGGCCAAAAGTATTGATATTTTCCAGCTCTGTATCATATTGATCGAAATGCCTCTCTTCGTCTGCAACAAGGCTTTCGAATAATTTCTTGGAAATGGCATCAGCGTTGGCGGAGCACTCATTAGCCCATTGATTATAATCCCTAGTGCTGCCTTCCTCCATGGATTTTGCCAGCTCCAGCATTTTCTTTATCTCCGTGATTTTTTGCACATCGGAGGAAGCTTTCATTTCAACTTCACCTTTCAGGAATAATATTCTTTCAGCGAGTTTCTCCACATGTCCCATTTCTTCAATGGCCGTTCTTTTAAACAGTTTTGCCAGAAGATCAAATCCCTGGTCATCGCAGTGAAAATGAAAATACATATACTGATGTACAGCGCTTAGTTCGTCAGCTACTGCCTTGTTCAATAATTCGATGCTTTTTGTATGATGAGCCATGGTTCCTTTTTTGTGTTGAAATTAATGAAAGCCATTCAGGAATAACATGACTTAAATCATACTGAAGAGATAGGATTTAGTTTTTGACGGGGAAACTCTGAAATTGATCAGGGAATAATGGAATGAATATAGCTGCCAATACCAAGCACTACGGCTACCCAGACCAATCCTTTCACAATAAAGAACAACAGGACAATGATCCCGATACGTTTGAGCCATTTAAATGTATTTTTATTCAATTCCAGGGATATCTTGAAATTATAATTTATGCAATTATAAGAAATTGCCTGACATGCAGTTGATCCTTGTTTTATGAGGCACCTGCTTTATCAGGTTAGACTTTAAAATTATTCCTTTTATTCGATTATTTTATAACCTAACTTTATATACTATAATTTTCTCTCTTCAACATGAAAAGATTTATAATAAAACTCCTGATCTCGGCCTTCGGTCTGATCATGATTACGGGATGTGCCATACGATCCGGCGATACAAGATCAATTGTAAATTTTGACAAGGATTGGAAATTCAATCTCGGGGATGTTAAGGGAGGGGAATCCCCGGACTTCAATGATTCGGCATGGAGAACATTGAACCTGCCGCATGACTGGAGTATAGAAGGACAATTCAGCAAAGATAATCCTGCTACACCCGGCGGCGGGGCTTTGCCCGGAGGGATCGGATGGTACAGGAAGACCTTTTCACTGCCGGAAGATGTAAAAAATAAAAATGTATTCATTGATTTTGACGGGGTATACAGGAACAGCCAGGTTTGGATCAATGGCCACCTGCTGGGCATGAGACCTTATGGATATATTTCTTTCAGGTATGAATTAACACCCTACCTGAAACCTGCCGGACAGGATAATGTAATAGCAGTAAGAGTCGACAACTCGAAACAACCCAATTCACGCTGGTATTCCGGGTCAGGGATATACAGGAATGTGTGGCTTGTAACTACTGATAAAATCTATGTTGATCACTGGGGTACCTATGTAAAAACACAGGATGTAACGGATCAGTCCGCTAAAATTTCCCTTCATATAATGGTCAGGAATTCTCTTAAATCATCGGCCAGGGTGTCACTGAAAAATACCATATATGACGGGCAAGGTAACATTGCCAGTGAATCCCAATCGGATCCGGTCATGATTGAAGGCGGAACCGTAATGGAAATATCCTTTACCAACCAGGTTAATAATCCGCACCTTTGGTCAACGGAAGATCCTTACCTGTATAAAATCCATACCCAGGTAATGGAAGACGGGAATTTAATGGATGAATATGATACTCCCCTCGGGATCAGAACGTTTAATTTTGATGCGGAAAAAGGATTTTCCCTGAACGGTGTATCCATGAAGATCCGCGGTGTTTGTGATCACCACGATCTGGGATGCCTGGGAGCAGCCATCAATACACGGGCACTGCAGCGCCAGCTTCAGATCCTGAAAGATATGGGATGCAATGCCATCCGCACCTCCCACAATCCACCGGCCCCGGAACTCCTTGATCTCTGCGACAAAATGGGATTCCTGGTCATGGACGAGGCCTTTGATATGTGGAAGAAAGCAAAAACCGAATATGATTACCATCTCGACTGGGACCAGTGGCACCGGCAGGACCTCCATGATATGATACTCCGCGACCGTAATCATCCCAGTGTGATCATATGGAGTATCGGCAATGAAATTCCCGAGCAGGGAGATACAAGCGGTACCCGAATTGCAAAAGAGCTGGCCGGAATTGTAAGAAGCCTTGATACGACCAGACCGATCACATCAGCTCTCAACGAACCCGATACCGCGAATTATATTTATAAATCAGGTGCGCTTGACCTGGTGGGATTCAATTACCATATCGAACGTTATGCCGATTTCCCGAAGCTTTTCCCGGGAAAGAAAATGATCGCAACGGAAACCACTTCGGCACTGGCCACCCGCGGACATTACGACATGCCTTCGGATAAGATCCGTATATGGCCTTCCCGCTGGGATAAACCCTTTGTAAATCCCGCCGGGGATTATACCTGTTCGGCATATGACAATTGCCGCGTACCATGGGGATCCACACATGAGGCAACCTGGAAAATGGTCAAGAAGTATGACTTTGTTTCGGGATTTTTCATCTGGACGGGCTTCGACTACCTGGGTGAGCCGACCCCTTATACATGGCCGGCACGAAGTTCCTATTTCGGAATAGTTGACCTTGCCGGATTTCCCAAGGATTCCTACTACATGTACCAGAGCGAATGGACCCACGACCCCGTTCTTCATATATTCCCGCACTGGAACTGGAACAAAGGTGATTCCGTAGACGTGTGGGCTTATTTCAATACCGATGAAGTTGAATTATTTCTCAACGGCAAATCCCTGGGAACCAAACGGAAAACCGGCGACGACCTGCACGTCATGTGGAGGGTAGCCTGGCAACCCGGCGTATTGAGGGCTGTTGGAAGAACCAATGGACAGGATGTAATTTCAACAGAAGAACGTACGGCAGGGAAACCTGCCAGGATCATTCTGCAGGCCGACAGGGATTCCATTAATGCCGACGGAACCGATCTTTCATTTGTGAAAGTGACCGTTGTAGATTCAGTGGGTACCATGGTCCCGAACGCCGATAACCTTGTGCATTTTAATGTGTCAGGGAATGGATTCATTGCAGGTGTTGATAACGGCAGTGAAACGGATCATGAACCGTTCAAGGCAAATTACCGGAAAGCATTTAACGGGTTGTGCCTGGTCGTATTGCAATCCAACGGAACCGTCGGCAATATCCACCTCGATGCAAGTTCGGACGGCCTGGAACCCGCATCACTCGATGTAGTGACACAATAAAAAGCGAACGATAGAATTTATTTTTATTATTTCGGGCTACTATTAATTCAGGTATCATGAAAAAATTTTTCCTGCCGGTAATCTTATTAATTGCCATGGTAAACAATAAAGGACTCTTCGCACAACCCTCTCCCTACCTTCTCAATGAACCTATTGACATAAGCAGTGACTTCAGGGATTTTACCAACACCTATTACTTTGCCGATTCGCTGGCTGATTTTGATCCCGCATCCGGCAAAGGTGATGTAGAATACAGGCGTTATGAATACAAAACACGCCAGGCATTTGACAACATGCTGGCTGTGCTGACACCGACAGGCCCTAATGAATTTCCTACTACGGAATATGCAGCTTCTCCGGTACTTCCTTTCAACATTCAGTTTGTGTCTCCGCGTACCATAAGAATAAGAATGAGCTCCGGATCGCCGCTGAGCAAAGACGATGATTCCCTGATGATCGCCGGAGGGAAAATCCCGACCGACAATTCCTGGAAGTATACCCCGATAGCAGATGGGTATAAATATTCGGGTCCTTACG
>JBJKSY010000405.1:0-3914 GCA_046703645.1 Cyclobacteriaceae bacterium | reverse complement strand
CCATCAGTGATAAATGAGGAATGTTCCTCTATTTATTATTTGTTCCGTCATTTGGAAGAATACCATTAAAATTGATGTAATCAGTCACCCTCCTGGCCGGGCTTATTGATATATTTTTAGCTGGCTTATACCTGGTGCTCCCGTTTGTATTTTTCCCTTAAGGCGGATTTCATGAATTTACCTACCGAAGTTTTCGGAATGGCATCAATGAAGTCGAACCCGTCAGGGATCCAGAATTTGGCAAATTTTCCTGTGAGAAATTCCCTTAACTCTTTGACGGTTATAGTCTTTCCGCTTTTTGGTACTATATATGCAAACGGACGTTCTATCCATTTCTTGTCTTGAACTGCGATCACGGCAGCTTCAAGAACCGAAGGATATTCCATGAGTGTATTTTCCAGCGCCACCGAACTGATCCATTCTCCGCCTGACTTGATAACATCCTTGCTGCGGTCCCTGATTTCAATGCAGCCATTTTCATTGATAGCTGCAATATCACCGGTTCTTAACCAGCCGTCGGGTGTAAATTTCCCTTCCGGTTCCGTATCATGATAATAAGAAGCAGCGACACAGGGGCCCCGCACTTCCAGTTCACCCATCGTACTTCCGTCCCAGGGAATAATTCCCGACTCATTTCGCCCGCGGATCTCAATAAAAGGTATAGGTAATCCCTGTTTTATTGCATAGTCGTACTGCTCTTCACTGGAAGCCTTTTCCAGGTCACCGGGCATTACGGCGGTACTTCCGAGGGGAGATATTTCGGTCATGCCCCAGGTATTAAGAACTTTTATGTTATACCGTTCATTAAATGACTTCACCAAAAACCGGGGCGCCGATGAGCCGCCTCCCACAAAGGTGCGGAGGTTGAGTTTATATTTATCCGGGTCAGAGTCGAGCTTATCCAGAATGCTCATCATCACTGTGGGCACACCCCCGGTTAATGTTACCTTTTCACTTTCGAAAAGTTCCAGCAGGCTTTCAGCATCCAGGAAAGGACCCGGGAACACCTGCTTGGCGCCAGAAAAAGCGCAGTGGTATGGAAAACCCCAGGCGCCGGCATGAAACATGGGAACCACCGGAAGCACCACATCCTGTTCCGTGATGCCGATCCCGCAACCGCTGAACTGGAATGACATCGAATGGAGCATTATCGAACGATGGGAGTACAGGATCCCTTTTGGTTTTCCTGTAGTCCCGGAAGTGTAACACATAAAGGCGGCAGAATTTTCATCACCCTCGAAGGGTTTGAAAAGAGATTCATCCCCTTCAGATAATAATTTCTCATAATTTATATAACCACCAGGTATGGCCTCGCCCGTTTGCGGGATAACAATTACATCGGGAAAATTTACCGAAGATTCAATTTTTTTGAATAAAGGCAACAGTACCTGGTCGATGATGAGAATTTTGTCGCCGGCATGATTTACTATATAGGAAAGATCATCCGGAGAAAAACGCAGGTTGAGAGGATGCACCACCGCCCCCATGCATGGAACCGCATAATAAGCTTCCAGGTGCCGGTAATGGTTCCAGCTCAGCGTGGCAACCCTGTCTCCATGACTGACACCGAGGTGATTAAGCGCAACGGCCAGTTTTTTTACACGAAGTGCAAAATCCCGGTAGGTGTAGCGATGAATGCCTTTATCCGGAAGCCGGCTCACAATTTCTTTTTTGCCAAACAGATTTTCGGCCCTTCGCAATATGATGGGAAGGGTAAGCTGGAATTCCATCATTAGACCTCTCATTGAATAATGAATTACACTTATGATAAATAATTCAAATGATGAAGATAGTTAAAAAAGTAAAATAAGATTCAATTATAAAACCCCTAAATCCAATTTTAATAATTCAAGATAATGATCCTACTCTTCTCTAAGAACCTTCACCGGGTTGGTCCGTGCAGCCCTGAAAGACTGGTAACTGATCGTAAGCCAGCCAATGGCGAGAGAGATCAACCCGGCTATAACATAGGTCATATATCCCTGGTGGATCCTGTAGGCAAATGTTTCAAGCCAGGTATTCATGCTCCATACCGACAAAGGCACCGAAAGGATGAATGCAATGACAATAAGCTTTGAAAGATCTCCCGAAACCATGATCACAATATTTTTTTCTTCCGCGCCAAAAGCTTTGCGGATACCGATCTCCCTGAACCTTCGTTCGGCCATGAACAGCGACATGGCATAAAGGCCCAGGCAGCTTATTAAGAGAGATATGAAGCCAAAATACCTGATCAGATTAAAAGTATTGAAATCTTTTGCATACTGTAGCATCAGGTGATCGTCAAGAGTATAATAAATAAAGGGAGAATCCTCTATAACACTTTTCCATTGAGACCCAAGCCGCGATATCAAACCTTGGAAATCACCGTTTTCAGTATTAATAATAATATTACCGAAGTTCTGTCGGCTGTCACCCTGCTGCCCGTACATATTGCCCAATGCATACATCATGGGATCAATGGCCCTGTGCAGTGAGGCCTGGTTAATATCGCCTACAACCCCGATGATTTCATATTTTCGCGTTTTTACCCAGCCTTTGGAATATAATATCCGGCCGATGGCATTATCTGATGTAAATCCGAGTTGTTTAACGGCTTCTTCGGAAACAACAACTTGTGTCAGGGTCGAGTCGGCCGAATAATTATCAAATAATCTTCCGCTGATCCTTTTAATGCCCATTACATTAAAATAGCCGGAATCAACTTCATTCGGATAAATATGCACGGCGTCATCCGTAGTTTGTCCTTGCTTAAAGACCGATATATTCACCGGAATATACGACCCGGGAATCTGGTTTGCACCGGTAACATTTTTAACCATTGAATTGGTCCCGAATTCCTGTACCAGGTTCTCGTACTGTTTTCTTGATTCGTCTGTACTTAACGGGATGATCAGTTTTGAATTTTTATCGAAACCAAGATTCTTGTTTTTGATGAAGTTTACCTGTTTTGAGATGATCAGTATCGAGCTGATCAGGGCAATGGATATAACGAACTGAACGACTACGAGACTTTTTCTTAACAGGGTGGTTCCGGCCCGGTCATGGCTGCGACCTTTTAATACGCTTACAGGCTTGAATGCGGCCAGATATAAGGCAGGATACAGGCCGGCAACGAGCCCAGTAATTATAAAGAATCCAGCCAGGAATGTACCTAGCAATGAAAAATTAATACCCGATACGGTAAGGGGTCTCTCAATTAATCTGTTGAAATACGGCAATCCCAGCCAGGCAAAGAGCAGGCTTAATACCAGGGAAATAAAAACGATGAAAAATGATTCCCCCAGGAACTGAAAGATCAGGCCTCTTGAAGAAATCCCCATCACCTTACGCACTCCTACTTCAAGGGTGCGGTTCCCTGCCTGTGCCGTTGCAAGATTGATATAATTTACACAGGCAAGCAGCAGGATGAGAATTCCGATCATGATCAGCACCCGAATGAATACAAGACTTACGACACCGGGTACATTGACCGTATAGGAATTGTCGGTATGAATATCCTTTACGGGCTGGAATTCTGAAGTTTTAATTAAACCGGTTTGCTTCATAACCTCACCGCCCCTCTCCATGATCAGGCCGTTAAGCTTTGAAGTCATTGACCCGATATCCGATCCGGGGGTGACTTTTACATAGGTAAAATAAGGGTTACTGCCGTTCCAGTTTGACTGATCCAAGTTAAAGAAACGGATGGCGTTCGGGTTCGAGATCGGGATAAAAAATGAAGGCGTGATATGGCAGTCATAAGCTTCTTTATCATAGACTGCAGACACTTCCAGTTCGGCAGGCCCGAAAATTGTTGTGATCTTTATCCTTTTACTCAGCGGATCATCATTACCGAATAGTTTCTTTGCCCAGTCTTTTTCCAGGACTACCGAGCTGCTGTTGCTGAATGGCTGATCCGGATTCCCTTCGAT
>JBJKSY010000404.1:0-9708 GCA_046703645.1 Cyclobacteriaceae bacterium | reverse complement strand
TGAAAGTCATGCCCCTGGAAAGTCGAAGCACATCTCTTATGGCTTCATCCTCATTGGCATAGTTCCACATTCGGGTGCCTCCCAGGGCCGGGCCCAGAACCGTATTATGTATTCCGATAATAGCTTTTAGTCCTGTATATTCGTCGTTACAGAAAACCAATTGTTCATGAGCCTGAGATGATATTCGTTCAAACAGCGAAGCCCCCTTTACTATCTTTTCATCTTTTATACCGATCATTGAAGTTTGACTTAAAAGTTTGATAATTTTGAAACCCCGGACAAGTTCCTGTCGCTGGGTCATACAAAAATAGTCGTTTTTTGGTCATTATTCAATCATATCAAAATTTATGAAAACCCCGGGAATGGGTAGCTGAATCCACTGTGAAAGAATTAGCACGACTTAACCGTTACTTTCTGCGCTACAAGCATTTACTCCTCCTGGGATTGCTCTTTGTCGCGGTATCCAACATCTTTCAGATCCTGCCTGCACAGTTTGTGCGACAGGCAGTCGACCTGGTCATCGATAATGTTAAAGTCTTCCGGGTGTTGGACCATTCGGCACTGCAGGGTAATTACGAAAAGATCATCCGCCGGAGTATTGTGATCTATGGTGTGTTCATCCTTCTGGCAGCCCTCATGAGAGGTGTTTTTCTATTCCTGGTCCGCCAGACCATTATCGTGATGTCGCGGCATGTTGAATACGATCTGAAAAATGATATATATCATCACTTTCAGAAGCTTTCCCTTTCTTTTTATCGCCAGCGGAATACCGGCGACCTGATGGCTCGGATCTCCGAGGACGTGGGCAGGGTACGCATGTATGTGGGACCTGCTATCATGTACGGGTTGAATATGATCACACTTTGCCTGCTTGTGATTCCGGTGATGTTTTCCATTAATGTTAAACTGACCATCTATGCACTGGCTCCCCTGCCGCTGCTTTCAATCAGCATTTACCTGGTCAATAACCTTATCCAGAAAAGGTCGGAAGAAATTCAGCAGAATCTTTCAGAGCTGTCAACGTACGTGCAGGAATCGTTTTCCGGGATCCGGGTGATTAAGTCCTTTGCCCGGGAGGAAGACAACGCAAATAATTTCAGCGAATTAAGCAACAGCTATAAAATTAAATCGCTCCGTCATACCCCGGGTGAATGCCCTCTTTTTTCCGCTCATCCTGACGCTTATCGGCCTGAGCACCATTCTCACTATTTATGCGGGCGGATCCGAAGTGATCAAGGGTACACTGAGCTTTGGTAATATCGCGGAGTTCATTATTTATATCAACATGCTTACCTGGCCGGTAACTTCCCTGGGATGGATCACCAGCATTATACAGCGTGCTGCCGCTTCTCAGAAAAGGATCAATGAATTGCTGGATGTTGAACCGGGTATACCGTCAGTGGAAAACACCGATCATGAGATTATCGGAGGTATTGAATTCGACAATGTTTCCCTGATTTATGAAGATACGAACATAACCGCTCTTAAAAATGTGTCGTTCCGTGTTAATCCGGGAGAGTCACTGGCTGTGATTGGCACCACAGGATCTGGAAAAAGTACACTTGCCAACCTGATAGGGAGAATGTACGATACAACCCGGGGAACCATAAGGATCGACGGCAGGGATATTCGGCAATATGATCTGGGGAAATTGAGAAGCCACATGGGTTATGTTCCCCAGGATGTATTCCTGTTTTCAGATACTATAAAACGAAATATTGCCTTTTCCAATCATAAGCTGGAAGATTCGCTTATTTACAAGGCTGCACGCGATGCCGACCTTTATGACAATATCCAGGAATTGCCGGATAAATTCGAAACTATGATCGGTGAAAGAGGGATTACCCTGAGCGGTGGTCAGAAACAAAGACTTTCCATTGCACGGGCCCTCGTGAATGACCCGCGAATCATTATCCTGGATGACTGTCTTTCGGCCGTTGATACCAAAACTGAGAACACTATCCTGAATAACCTTAAAAATGTTCTTTCAGGCAGGACGAGCATCATTATTTCACACCGTGTATCCTCGGCAAAACTTGCCGATAAAATTATTGTACTCGATGACGGAAAGATTGTCGAGCAGGGGGGCCATGAAAGCCTTATGGCACTGAATGGTGTTTACAGGGAGTTGTATGAAAAACAACTGCTGAGCGATGAGATTGCGGAGAATAAAAACGAATGATCATTTCCGTTTTGAAATAAAAAAATGATTTTTTAATTTGGGTTCATCAACCAGCAGGATCCAAAGATATGCGTTTATCAACCGGCGCAATCCTGATATTATTTTTATCGGGCTTTCATTTATTTGCACAATCAGGGGATTACCGGGTAGGAGCCCGGCCGATGGGAATGGCTTTTACTTCGGGCACCTTGTCGGATCCCTGGTCCGGATTCAGCAATATCGGGTCCCTGGCTATGGAAACACATCCGGTTTCAGCCGGATTCTCATATCAAAGCCTGTACTCACTTAAGGGTTTCGGGAAAAAAGCGGCTGCTTTATGTTTTCCCGTCAGGAAATTTCAGAATACCCTGAACTTTTTCAGCCTGGGTGATGTCCACTTCAGTGAAACCAGGGTAGGGCTGGGTTTTAGCCACAGGATAAGGTTTGTCAGCCTGGGAATTCAGGTTAACTATGTACAAATGGCCATGGAACTGTTTGGTACATCGAGGATATTCTACCTGGATGCCGGAGGGGTTGCCGAATTATTCCCGGGTTTACTGATCGGTGTTGCGGTGCAGAATCCGGGCCGGGCCAAATGGGCCGGAAAATCCGGGGAATTATTTCCCTTTCAGTTGTCAGTTACGGTATCATACCATCCTCAGGAAAACCTGTATTTAAATGTCCAGTGGGATGAAAATTCCGGGGTATATCCCGGCTTTAAGGCAGGCATGGAATATGGGATCCATAGTCTTTTATTTTTGAGAACCGGGATCAGCACAAAACCTGTAAAAAACTATTTCGGGCTGGGGGTTGGAACCGGGATTTTCAAATTCGATTATGCCCTGTCGATGCAAACTTACCTGGGATACTGCCACCAGATTTCGCTTTGTCTCTTTCCCATAAAAAGAAAATGAAGAAAATTATTTTACAAATTCTGACTTTGATTGTCATCCCGCTGGTCATGGAAGCACAGGTGACTGATGATGAAGAGTACCTGCAGGAAATCATAGAATCTTTGTCTGCGGTCAGCGACGATGAAAGCAGTCATGAGGAGATCTATAACTCTCTCCTGCAGTTACAGGAAAACCCTGTTGATATCAACCGTGCAGGCAGGGACGAACTTTATAAATTGTTCTTTTTAAATGACCGGCAGGTTGACAGCATTTTAAGATACAGGGAATTACATGGACCTTTCCTGGAAAAACAGGAATTGTTCTATGTCAACGGCCTCGAACCCGGCATCGTGAAATGGATATTGCCATTTATTGACCTGAATCAGGTACATCCGGAAAAATCATTAAAACCGGCTTCATGGCTTGCAGACAGCAGGGTATCAGTGATGGCCAGGTATTCCGCTACGATGGAGAAAAAATCAGGATTTGAAAAGAATGATGAAGGAGTCAGTCATTACCTCGGCAAACCGGGACGGTATGTAGGGAATATAAAATTAAATGTTCCCGGGCTTATCAATTCCGGGATTGCTATTGACCGGGATCCCGGAGAACCGTTTCTCTGGGCGCCGGGCAGGAATTATTTCGGGTTTGATCATTACAGTTACCATTTCACGATTCTCGAACGCGGCGTTCTTAAAAACCTTACTCTTGGAGATTACAAGGTGCAATTTGGCCAGGGCCTTGTCCTGGGCAACGGATTTTACCTTGGAAAGAGCTCGGAGTCGGTTCAGTCAGTTACCGGCAGGTCCGGGGGCATCAGGCCATACAGCAGTGCCGCAGAATCCGGTTTTTTCAGGGGTGGAGCATTGACCCTGGGGAAAGGGCCTTTTAATCTCACAATTTTTTTGTCATACATGAGAACTGATACCCGCCTGGATACCACATCTTCAGAAAGTGATGATTTCATAACCAACCTTATCACAACTGGTCTGCACAGGACGGTTGCAGAACTGCAGAACAGAAAAAACAATTTTCAGCTTGATGCAGGAGCTCATGCAGGGTTTAAGAATAACAAGGGTAACTTTGAAATGGGAATGACTACGGTTTATACCAGGTTCAGCCTTCCGTACAGGGAAAAGACCACCTATTATAACCAGTTCGATTTCACGGGCACCTCTCTTCAAATTGCCGGGATTGATTACCGGTATTTTCATCGCAGATTTTATGTATTCGGTGAAACCGCATATTCAGGGAAAGGAGGCCTGGGAATTGTCAACGGGATCATGGCAAACCTCTCAAAAAATATTGAAACTTCACTTTGTGTTCGCCATTATGACAGGGGATTGCATACACTTTACGGCAACCCGTTCCGGGAATCTTCTTCTCCATGCAACGAATCGGGGATATATTGGGGAATAAAAATTCTGCCGGTCAAAAATATTGCCCTTAATTTGTATTTTGACGATTTCAGTTTTCCCTGGTTGAAATATAACCTCCGGCGCCCTTCCGGCGGCAATGAATTGATGACTAAAATCACATGGATACCCCGAAGGATCCTGGAATGTTACGGGCAGGTGGTTGTTAAAAATAAGGATTCGAAGCAGACGGAAACCGGGCCGGGAATTGTAAAAGCAATACCGGGATCCCAGGCTCAGTACCGGATTCAGGCACGTTTAAATTTCTATTCAGGTTGGCAGTTGACGGGTCGTTTTCAGGCGAGCAGGCATACCCTGTCGAATGAGAAGAGCACCGGAATGATGGCCTATCAGGATATCGGCCGGAAGCTCCGATTCGGGTCGCTGCACACCCGTTTTATCTGGTTCCGGACTGATGATTTCCAGAGCCGGCAGTATGAATACGAGCAGGGTGCATTATATGATTATCAGGTGCCTTCCTTTTACGGGGATGGAATCAGGGCGTATATGGTGTTTAGTCTGAAACCGGGTAAACATTTACGGTGCTGGGTGAAAGCCGGGCGTACCTTGTACTGGAATACCGGAACCATTGGCTCGGGTTGGGATCAGATCCGGGGAAATCATAAGACTGAAATATTGCTGCAATCGGAATATAATTTCTGATAAAGTTTTAAGCACTCCTAAAGATTATTTATTTTAACAGGAAGATTGAAAACATAAATTAATACTTCTATGAATTTTCCGGGACCTGTATTCCTTATAGTCTTTTTCGGCAACCTCCTGACCCAGGCCGGCGGACCGAAAACGGATACATTTGTCATAGACGGGAAAGAGGTAAAAGTTACCCATCAGGTCGATCAGAAGTTTTATGGCAAGTATTCCGGATCAGCCGGCGGTTACCTCTTGTTGAATAATGACGGTTCGGGAGAATACCTTGCCGACTATTATGGCTATGCACTGCCTTCCTGCCAGCCGGGCGCCATCAGGTTTCACTGGGGATTTCTTCTGGATGAACATAATTCCATCGTGAAATTCAAAAGGGATTACGGGTATTCATTCCCGGTCGTATATGTAAGTGATGGTCCGTTAAGTTTTCAGGGATGCAGGAAAAAAATCCTTGTCGATTACCTTTTGGTCAGGAAAGATGGCTCCATTGGAGTGAGTTCTTCGGATGACTGGGAAAAAAATCACTGACCATGCTGCGATAAAAAAGTATCGGCTTCTTCCTTAACCGGTACATAGGGCTCAGTCTTGGAGGCCAGTTTGTAATAATTTATGGCCTCATCCAGTTTCTTCTGTCTGTAGGCGACCCTGGCAAGACCTGCATATGCCATTGCCGTATAATGATCATATTCCCCGTCATTTTGGGTGGCTTGTGATATGCAGAAATTAAAATATTTTATTGCCTCCTCCGGCTCATTGTTATGTTCCGCCAGCAATCCTTTAAACAGGTATCCGGGAATTGAATAAAATTTATTCGGTTTATCGGCAAGTTCGTCAGCGCAATGCTTAAGATCGGTAAAATCATGATTATAGTATAAGGCCTCGCCGTATAAAGCAAGAAAATGCAGGTTTTGGGGAAAGGATTTTGCCAGCAGTTTCGCGTAAGGGAGACATTTGGCCGGATCGTTTTCATACCGCAGGTAAATGTGGAAAAGATAAATATTGGCCTGCTCTTTCAGAAAAAGGGCGAGCTGCGAGGCTTTTTTGAGATCCTCAATTCCCAGATTCTTGTCACCGTCCATAAAAAGCCAGAGGAATGGCTTGTAAAAAGGGTGAAGTATCGGGTATTCAACCCGGTAATAATTATATAACCCGGTAGTAAAATAATAATCCGGAATGGTTTCTTCATGACCCATGCCGTTTTTCATGAACTTATAAGCCTCCTTGGCATTGGAAAGTACACTCCAGTAATCTTTGTCTTCGGCATATTGTTCGGCAAGCAGGCTGTAACCGCTCATGAGGTAAAAATTCTTCTCCATCTCGAATTTATCGTCTGGAAACATTTGCCCGGTGGATTCGATGACCTGGTTCAGCAGTCCCATATAATCATTGTAGGGTTGTGTCCCTTTCTGCAATGGCCGGTATTTCCAGAATACGATTTCAGCTTTCAGCAGAAGCACAGCGGGGTGATTACCAAAATGATCTTCTATGATTTTGGTCTTTGCTCTTGCCTCATCGAATTGAAAATTATAAATGAGCCTCAGGGTTGAGTCAACCCTGCTTATCCAGTAGGGATCGTTGTAAACCGATAGCTGGGCGCTGGCTGGCTGGTATCCCGTTAGGACAAAAACGATTAAAGAAATAAAAACAAGCCTCAAAGTCTTCTTATATTAAAAATTATGGATCGGAATATCATAAAATTCAGGCGCAAACTCTCAATATTTTTCATTGACAAGATTAGGTAATTCCTTATTAATTATTGGAATTTTCCTTATTCTTTTACGTGAATCAGGTTGAAAAGATTAATCTTATGTATTCCTATTTATATTTTAAAGGAATAGTTTTATAATCTGCCCGTTTTTTATACGGCACGTCCGCGTCGGCAGGAATTCGTTTGTTATTGATAAAAGATAACATATTATGCTTAATATATTCTTGAAACGCGAATGGGCATTTATGCTGCTGCTGCTTTCGGCGTGTTCATTTTCTTCCAAAAAATCTGACTCTGCCGAAAAGCCAATGACCGTAAGCCGGGATTCAATCTCCGGACTGGATGGAAAACAATTGTCGCAGGTATATTGTGCCATGTGCCATAAATACCCGCCGCCATCACTCCTGCCCAAAAAGATGTGGGCATCGGGAGTATTGCCTAATATGGGAAGAAGGCTGGGCATTAAAACCTCCTTGAATCCTTATGCGGGATTTTCGATGATGGATGTTGCCATTATGAGAGATGCGAATATCTACCCTGATAAACCGCTCATTCCAGAGGCATCGTGGAATAAGATCGTGCAATATTATGATTCCGCTGCTCCCGACAGCCTGAAGCCGATTGTTTATAAACAGAAAATCAGCGATCACCTCGATTACTTCAAGGTCCATACAATCAAAGGTTCCGGAATGGGAGGAAGCCTTATCAACTATGTGGGTTTCAACCCGTTCAGCCACCTGATCTATGCAGGGGATTATGCCGACAGTTTAATGATGTATGATAAGAACGGACACCGGGTAAGATCCATAAAAATGCCAAGCCCAGTCACAGATGTCAATTACCTCAGCAACAGTCTTTCTTATGTCACCTGCGTCGGGATATTGAACCCGAATGAGCAGGCGCTGGGGAAAATATATGCATATGATAACCGGTCGGATACGGCTCTCCTTGTGAGTGATCTTCAAAGACCTGTATTCACTGAAGTGGCTGACCTGAACCAGGACGGGAAGAAAGATCTTATCGTTTGTGAATATGGCAATCAGACCGGCAAGCTTACCTGGTTTGAGAACCTCGGGGACCGCCATTATAAAAGGCATATTCTCTATGATGGACCGGGCGCCATTAAAACAGAAGTTTATGATTTCAACAAGGATGGCAAACCCGATATTATCGCCTTGTTCGCCCAGGGGAATGAACGGATCATGATCTTTTATAATAAGGGCAATGGTGAATTTGAACCGTCCACTCCGCTAAGATTTTATTCGATAAACGGTTCCCTTTATTTTGAGCTCGCGGATTTTAATCATGACGGTTTCCCGGATATCCTTTACTGCAGCGGTGATAATGCCGACAAGACAAATGTGCTGAAACCCTACCACGGAATTTATATTTACCTCAATGATGGAAAGAACAATTTCAAACTCGACTACTTCTTTCCGATGTATGGTTGTATAAAAGCCCTGCCCTTTGACTATGATCATGACGGGGATCTCGATATTGCGGCCATCTCCTTTTTCCCGGATTATAACCGTAAACCTGTTCTGGGATTCATTTACCTGGAAAATGTATCAACGGATCATTTGCAGTTCAAGCTCAGTACTTTCCCGGAAAACCAGGAAGGCCGCTGGCTGGTAATGGACCGGGCAGACTATGACCAGGATGGGGACCAGGATCTGATCATGGGATCCTTCCTTTATTCGGTTTCAAGGGTTCCTTTAAATCAGATGAAGTATATGATCAAAAGCGGTGTCAATATCATGATCCTTGAAAACACATCGGGAGGCCATCATGGAACATTGACTTCCGGAAAATAACCGCACCGGTTGGCCTAAAAAATATATCAAGAAATTGCGCTGAATGCCTTCTGCAGGTCATCTTTCAGGTCGTCGATATTTTCGAGCCCGACGGAAACCCTGATCAGTCCGTCGGTGATCCCTGCCTTTTCCCTTTCTTCCTTGGTGAGCTTGGAATGTGTGGTAGAAGCCGGATGGGTAACAATAGTCCTCGTGTCCCCTAGATTGGCCGACAACGACAACAATTTAACATGATCAAGAACTTTCTTCCCGTTTTCAAAACCTCCTTTTACTTCGAAGGAAACCATGGCACCTCCTAGCCTCATCTGCTTCCGGGCAATATCATGCTGGGGATGTGACGGAAGGAATGGATATTTCACATTGCTTGCCATCGGATTTTTTTCCAGGAAGCCAGCAAGTTCCAGCGCATTGGAACAGTGTTTTTCCATTCTCACGGCAAGAGTTTCCAGGCTTTTGGAAAGTATCCAGCCAAGGAAGGGCGAAAGGGAAGGTCCTGTATGCCTCGAAAAGAACCTGACCTTTTCTATCAATTCTTTAGAGCCGAGAACTGCCCCTCCAAGTACCCGGCCCTGGCCGTCGATGAATTTTGTGGCTGAGTGTGTAACAAGGTTGGCTCCGAACCTGGCAGGGTTTTGAAGGTAAGGAGTTGCAAAGCAATTGTCGACATTCAGGATGAGTCCGTGCTTTTTAGCCAGTTGACCCACCATTTCAATGTCGATAATTTCCAGCCCGGGATTCGAGGGTGTCTCCAGGTACAGCATCCGGGTATTTTTTTGAATGGCTTTTTCCCAGACTTCCGGATCATTACCGTCAACATAGGAAGAGCAGATCCCCCAGCGCGACAAGATCTGCGTCAGAACCTGGTGGGTGGATCCGAACAACGCCCTGGATGCAACAACATGGTCTCCCTGGTTGAGGAAAGCAGCAAGGCTTGAGAAAACCGCCGCCATTCCCGTAGCTGTGGATACTCCGTCTTCAAGACCTTCAAGCAGGCACATCTTTTCAATGAATTCATCATTGTTCGGGTTGGTGAACCTTGAATATATATTTC
>JBJKSY010000403.1:0-2984 GCA_046703645.1 Cyclobacteriaceae bacterium | reverse complement strand
GGAATACTTATTCAAGGGTGAATCTAATGTATGACAATCAAATAATTTGTGAATAACCGGAAACCATTATGGAAAAAGAAAAAATAATTGTGGGTCTTGATATCGGTACTACCAAGACCTGTGCCATCGTCGGACGTCAGAATGAATACGGGAAGCTGGAAGTGCTGGGAATGGGAAAATCCGTATCTGAAGGCGTCAACAGAGGTATTGTAACTAATATCGAGAAAACGATCAACAGTATCGAGACTGCCATAAGCGAGGCGGAGAATCAATCCGGCATCAATATCAAGGTAGTGAATGTAGGCATTGCCGGCCAGCACATCCGAAGCACCGTGCAACACGGAGGAATTACACGGGAAACCTCGGATGATGAAATCAACCTGGAAGACATCAACAGGCTTACCAATGACATGTACAAGATCGTGACTCCTCCGGGAAACGAGATCATCCATGTAATGCCGCAGGATTATTATGTCGACTATGAAGATAACATCAAGGATCCTGTGGGCATGACAGGGGTTCGGCTGGAAGCGGATTTTCACATCATTACTGCCCAGACATCCGCCATCAACAATGTGAACAAATGCGTTAAACGGGCAGGGCTTGAAATTGAAAACCTGATCCTGGAACCCCTGGCATCCTCGCTGTCGGTCCTCAGCGAAGAAGAAAAAGAAGCCGGTGTTTGCCTTGTTGATATCGGCGGCGGTACAACGGACGTGGCGATCTTTCATGAAAGCATAATACGCCATACGGCCGTAATTCCTTTCGGCGGTAACATCATCACCAATGACATCAAACAGGGGTGCAATGTTCTGAATCACCAGGCGGAATTGCTGAAAATAAAATTCGGGAAGGCCATTGCTGAAGAAGCCAGCCCGAACGAAATAGTATCCATTCCCGGGCTGAAAAACAGGCCTCCCAAGGAAATTTCAATTAAGAACCTGGCCAATATCATCGAAGCCAGGATGCAGGAAATCATAGAGCTTGTGCATACGGAAATCATCACTTCCGGTTTTGAACAGAAATTGTCAGGCGGGATTATTCTTACCGGAGGCGGGGCTCAGCTTGCCTGCCTGAAACAACTGGTTGAATACATGACGGGACTTGATGCACGTATCGGTTACCCCAACGAGCATCTCGGTCGCAGCAAGATCGAAGCTGTGAAAAGCCCGATGTTTGCCACAACCGTCGGCCTTGTGCTTTCAGGATTCAGGGCCATTGACGAAAGGGATAATAAATACATGAAATCCCAGGGAATGGATTCCATGAATTCCCGTCAGCATCTCCGGAAAGACCGTAAAAGCGCAGGCATGGATATCTTTTCAAAAATCATTGAAAAAACAAAAGGATTACTGATCGACGATGTCGACGACAAACAGGATTATTAATAACTATTGATCAACTCAAAATGGAGGACAAAATTATGAGTTCGTATATGTTCGATATCCCGGCCCATTATAAATCGATCATCAAGGTGATCGGCGTGGGCGGGGGCGGCAGTAATGCCGTAAACCATATGTTTAACCAGGGCATAAGGGGTGTGGAATTTATCATATGCAACACCGACCTTCAGGCCCTGCAGAGCAGCCCCGTACCGAATAAGCTGCAAATAGGCATCAACCTGACCGAAGGGTTGGGTGCCGGAGCCAATCCGGAAGTTGGTAAAAATGCCGCGATCGAAAGCAAGGAAATGATCCGTGAACAACTGGGTGAAAACACCAGAATGGTGTTTATTACAGCCGGCATGGGCGGTGGAACCGGGACCGGCGCCGCACCTATTCTTGCCAGGATCGCCAAGGATCTCGATATACTTACGGTAGGAATTGTAACTGCTCCCTTCAAGTTTGAAGGAAGTAAAAAATCCTATATAGCACAGGAAGGAATCAATGAATTGAAATCCTGCTGCGATACCGTGATAGTAATTGAAAATGAAAAACTACGAGAGATCTATGGGAACCTTCCGGTAACCAAAGCATTTGCCGAAGCAGATAATGTTCTTACCACTGCGGCAAAGGGAATTGCAGAGATCATAACCGTATCAGGTTATGTGAACGTGGATTTCGAAGACGTGAAAACCGTTATGAAGGACTCCGGGGCGGCTGTAATGGGTTCTGCTGTTTCTGAAGGTGACGGCAGGGCCAGAAAGGCAGCAGAAGCCGCCATTACTTCTCCCCTGCTTAACAATACCAATATACTCGGGGCTAAAAAGATCCTTCTCTCGATTACTTCAGGGGACAAGGCTGAACTTCAGATGGATGAGCTTTCAACCATAACGGATTATATCCAGGAAAGGGCCGGTGACGAAGCGGATGTCATATTCGGCCATGGCATTGACGCCGACCTGGACGAATCCATAAAGGTCACAATCATAGCCACGGGATTTGCTGACGGGAACCAGAAACCGCATTCTGAACAAAAGCGAAAAGTCTATGACCTGGAGAGAAATTCGCAAACCAGCTTATTCGATGAAGTCAATAAACCGGTGAAGGCAAGGAGGGTGGATGAGATCGTGCTCACCAAAAAGAAAGAGGATACAACCCCGACGCCGAAAGCTCCCGAAGAAACTGTACCGGAAGAAAATATTTCTGCCGACCAGGTAATCTTCGATCTGAACGGGGAATATGAACTTGAAGAGGTACGCAATCCCGTCAAGGAAGAGGAAGAAAAAACGCCTGCAGCCGATGAAGAAGATTCCATCGATATGAAAAAACAATACCTGATGCAGCAGGCTAAGGCAAGATCGGAGAAACTTCAGGGAAATAAGAATTCAGGCATGTCGGATGATGAATTCAAGGAAAAGTGGGAAGTTCCCGCCTACCAGCGAAAGAATATAAAGCTGAAGGATGTTCCCCATTCCTCGGAACATGAAATTTCACGCTTTAACCTGAATGATGATAACACCATCCTCGGGAATAATAAGTTCCTGCATGATAACGTAGACTAAAAATCATTCAGACATGCCAGGAAATACATTTATCTGACAA
>JBJKSY010000402.1:0-2677 GCA_046703645.1 Cyclobacteriaceae bacterium | reverse complement strand
AAAATTCGGGAAGCTGATCGGATTCACCTTCAAAGAAATCCCTGAAGCGGGAATCTTCATTTAGTTTCCTGCGAACTTCCCTGAAAAACCTTATCCGGCCATAACCTTCTGAAGAAATGGCCCTCACCACGTTCAGCCACTGAGCCGTGAAATGTTTACCTGAAAAAAACCTCTTTCTGATGGCTTTCGGGGATACGGAATATTCTGTAAGGTCAATAATATGATCATAAAACTCCGGCCAACTGTAATTTTTCGGCTTTACATTCATGGCCAGGTGATTATTAAGAAAATGAAACGGGAAAGGCACGATCCGGTTTTCACGCTGGTAATTAAGATTCACCGGGGCCGCCTCGCCGAAAGCCGTAAGCAAAGAATAACCCGGTAATACCGCCGGAACATTATCGATGAATTTTTTTGTAAGCTCAAAGGGTTCAATACCATAATCGGAGTCGAGGCCAAGGACAAAATTCACCTGCATATAGGGAATATATCGCTGGATCAGTTCCATATGACTTGAAACCTTATCCAGTTTTTCCTGTCCGGAAATTCCCTTTGTTTTCGATTTGTTTCCCATTTCGTACCATGACTCAATACCCGGCAGAAGGGCGACAAATCCGTTTTTCTCAAGCTGTGAAAGGTTGCGTTCGCTGAGCATCGACATGCTGGTCTCCGCAATATAACGAATGCTTCCCGGAGGAGCTGCCGATTCAATCACATCCATGATCTCATTAAACCTGATTCCGAAATTGGGATCATGCCAGGCTATCATCGGTCGTTTGAACTTTGACTTGACAAACCTTATATCTTCCCGAACAGCATCCAGATCCATCACCTGGTAAGGAATGGAGGAATCGATGCAGAAGGTACAGGAATAGGGACATCCCATGCTTCCGATCATGGATACTATTTTCATGAATGGCGCTTTCCTTACGACGGGCTCGATAAATTTCCACCTTTCAATAACACTGGGCAAACTCGTGGGATGTGCATCTGCCGAAAGGAAACGGCCTTTCCCGGATGCAGGTTCAAAATTTTGTATCAGGTCAAGTATCAGGTTTTTATCGGTAAAGCCAAGTACATAGTCGAAATAATTGACCGCGTCGTCAGGATAACATCGTGCATGTGGGCCTCCTAATACGGTTACAGAACCCTTCTTGCGGTAAGTGTTGCTAAGTGCATAAGCCAGGTAGGCCGCCTGGGTAAAAGCCCCGATAAAAACCAGATCGGGCTTTTCCGGCATCTCCTCCCTGAGATTTTCAAAACCCGTATAACATATGTATTGTACAGAATGACCAGCCTGCTCACACCAGGTGGCTATAACCGTCGGCATAATACTTGCAAGATTCCCGTGCATGATCCGGGCATATAACGTGTGGGTCGGACCCTTGCTGACAAGGTCAATGATACCGATTTTAAGCTTTCTCAATATTCAGGATGATCTTTTTGACTATCTTTTAATATCCGGAAAAAATAAAAAAGGAGTAAAAAGAATCAGCGTTTAAATTCTTAAAATATCTATAATTATGTTGCTGCAAAAAAAACAGTAAACCTAAACTTACGAAAACTTTTAATTAAATTATTTTTTTAAACGGAATATTTCCTGATGTATCTCATTCCCGGATCCGCAATATTCTTTCTCTTTTGTACCGATTGAACATATATAATTCTTCCGTACCCTAAGATCTTTGATCAATGGCTGTTTCAAAGTCAATTCTTTCTGATAATTCAGCTTCGGAAATCCATCCCTGGGGAGATTCCTTGCGGTATAATTCTTATGCAAACCGTCTCAAGGAACAATTCGGGGGAAGATTTCAGAAGGTTTCTGTGTATGCAGGCTTTACCTGTCCAAACCGGGACGGAACCCTTGGTAAGGGAGGTTGTATTTATTGTTCCGGTGAAAGTTTTGTGCCTTCATATTGTTTCAGGCAGGAGACCGTTCATGACCAGATCGATGAAGGAATTAAATTTCATAAGTGGAGGTACCGCCGGGCCAGGAATTATATTGCTTATTTTCAGGCATACAGTAACACTTATGCACCGGTTCCGGAATTAAGGAAAATATATACTGAGGCTCTTACTCATCCGGCCATTTCCGGATTGTCTATCTCTACCCGACCTGACTGTATTGATGAAAAAGTGCTGGATCTGTTACAGGAAATTTCCACGAATGCCCTGGTGTTCCTGGAATTGGGAATCGAATCCTGTTATGACCGGACCTTATCCCTGGTCAATCGAAAACACACTTTTCGTCAAACCGAAAAGGCCCTGGAATTAATCAGTAAAAGAAAAATGCCCGTAACAGGTCATATGATTTTCGGATTGCCGGGGGAGTCCCGTGATGATATGTTGAATGAATCACGGATTCTTTCAGGATTGCCTGTTACAGCGTTGAAATTTCACCAGCTACAGATCCTGAAAAATACCAGCATAAGCCGGCTCTATAATAAGTCACCTGATTTATTCTACCGGTTCACTTTTGATCATTATATTGACTTCATCATTGAATTTCTTGAACATCTGGATCCCCGGATTGCAGTGGAACGACTGGCTTCGGAAATCCCGCCACGGTTCAAGGTAATGAACGGATGGGGAAACATACGGGCGGATGAACTGTATAAAAAAACAGAAAGCGTTATGGATATCAGGAAAACTTGTCAGGGAAATAAATTTAAAAAAC
>JBJKSY010000401.1:0-7429 GCA_046703645.1 Cyclobacteriaceae bacterium | reverse complement strand
CGGTAAACAGGGCAAGGGGATTTATTTCTCCAACGGATTTTAATTGCATGGGATATTGTGTCCCCGCAACAATTGCCGCCAAACTGGGTAACCCGGACATTCCTGTTGTGGGTATTGTAGGGGATGGGGCCTTCATGATGACAGGTCTGGAAATGGTGACGGCAGCCACCCATGAACTTGGAATTATCATATTTATTTTCAATGACGGTGAACTTGGCCAGATATCGCAGTTCCAGGAGATCCCGTTGAACCGGAAAACCTGCACAAAGCTGGGGAAGGTCGATTTCGAAGGAATCGCCCGGGCAACAGGCGCCGCCTATTTACATATGCAGAACGATGAAGACATTAATAAAATCCTGCAGCAGGCCATGGAATTTTCAACCGATAACAAACCGGTACTTGTGGATGTGAACATAGATTACAGTCATAAGACCTGCATGACAAAAGGGGTGGTGAAGACCAAACTTTCGAGATTTTCATTTTCGGAGAAATTGCGGTTTATGCTGAGGGCCTTAAGTCGTCATATAACAGGATAACCTAATGACAAAAAATTCCATTGATTAATTATTCCGGATTTAGCAGCTCAAAATTTGATTTATACTTCGCGTCCTGCTAAATTAAGAATCATTGATATTCTCGTTCAGCTAATTCTGTTTTCGCGTGAAATATTTTTTCATTTTCTTCCTTATATTATTTTCAGGTTCAGGCGCGAACGCACAAACCATTTCATCACGGTTTTATTCCGTTCCTGACGGCCTTCCCCAAACCCAGCCCTGGAGCATCATGCAGGACAACAAAGGATTCATCTGGATATGTACAAAAGGAGGGCTAGCCCGCTTTGACGGGTTGAGCTTTCAGACCTTCACCACTGAAGACGGGCTGAACGACAATTTTGTTTATTATATGAGCCAGGCTTCGGATGGTACTATTTACGTGACTAACCAGAGGGGGTTGAATTACTTTGATAAGGGTAAATTTATATCCATTGATTACAGCAAAGATTACCTTGATACCTATAACCGGATAATCATTCTGCCTGACGATTCAATTTACTATTATAGGAATCAAAAATTTTACAGGATATCCGGCCATAAAATGATCGGACCTCTTTTTGATCACTATAAATTATGGACTGTTTATAATCAATATAACACAAGATTGCCGCAACTATTCATGTATTCATCTGACGGAATATATGTACTTACTAAAACCGAACAATTAAAAAAGATCAGTTCGAAATTAGTAAACAGTTCCTCCTTTTATTGTTTCAATGGAAGTTATTATGTAGAGGACTTTCTTCATAATTTGCTTTTTTCATTCAGCCCTTCCGGCATGGTTCCTTTATTGAATCTACGAAATAATTCAATCACCAAAATTAATGATCATGATTATGGAACAGGATATCTCCAGCTATATTCTAATAATCTTCTATTCTTCGATCACTACAAAGTAACGAGCTTACCGATCAACGTAAAGAATCACCCATTCTTTTTTTGTGATCGGGATGAAAATTTCTGGTATGGAACACAGCAGGGTCTCATTGAAATATCCAGCCAGGCTTTTATGAATATGGAAAGCCGGTTATATGACTTCCCGGATATTTACAATGTGTGCGAGGATACTGACGGATCCATCTGGTTCTTTTCCTATATTGATGAGGTGCTTCGGTTAAAGAATAATAAAATCTTAAATCTTTCCTATTTGAAAAATAATATAAAGGACACCCGTATCTATTCAGCCCAGGCCAGGGATTTTGACGGGAATATCCTTCTGGGAACAAATATGGGTCTTATTAAACTTACACATAATGTATTGATCCAGGCGTATCCGCAAGTGAAAGGAGTGATACTGTATGGAATGAATGATACTCTTAAAGACAGGATTATATTTTGCGGTCAGTCAGAAGGCTTTTTTTACCTGGACCGCAATGGGGTAAAGCATGGATTTAAAGACCGGAATCCCTTGAAAAATACAGGATTGATCACTTGTGCATTGACAGACAAAAATAATAATTACTGGATCAGCGGCAAGGAAGGTGTAAGTATTCTCGAGAAGGACAGTATCTGGGTGGACCTGCCATGCGAAACCATGGGATTTGATAAAGGTGCTATTTCCATGTACAGGGACAGCCTGGATAATATCTGGCTGGGCAGCATGGACGGCCTTTATTATTTTGATTATAAATCTTTCAGGAAGATAGCATCGGATATTTTCACAAAACAGATCGGTGTATTGAAATATGCAGGAAATAACCAGCTTATGATCGGCACTATTAACGGAATAGGATTGCTTGACCTTAAAGAATTTTATGATAAAGGCACCGAAAAGGTACATTTTTTTAACCAGGAAAACGGCTTTTCCGGGATTGAGTGCAGACATAATGCAACCTTCGTCGACCGGGAGGGTAATCTATGGATATGCACCTCCAATAAAGTGGTAAAATTCAACCCGGGACTTTTAAATTATCGTAATAAACCGCCACCATTATATTTAAGGACCCTGTCAGTCCGCAATAAAAACCAGGAATGGGAACAGGTCATTAATTTTGATGAGGATTCTATCAGCAGTTTTACAACTTTGAACAGGGACCTGCGTATCGGTTTTGTTGCACTTGATTTTGCCGTTCCGAAAAGAGTGCAGTATCGTTACCGGATGACCGGATTTCAGGATGACTGGTCCACACCCCAAACCGATCGTTTCGTTTATTTGGGCAATTTATCTCCCGGCAATTATACATTTGAAATACTTGCCTCCAACGGAGATAATGTCTGGATGAAATATCCTGTAACCATGTCTTTAACAATTCTGCCATATTTTTATGAAACAGGGCTTTTCAAAACTGTGATAATCATTTTTTCTCTTTCATTATTTTTCTTTTTTGGATATATCATTTCCCGGAGGAGACTGGAACGGCACAGGAAGCAGGAACTCCAAAGAAAAGAGCTTGCAAAAATCCAGTTCCAGGCTATCAGTAATCTCCTGGATCCGCACTTTATATTTAATGTACTGAATTCCATTGGGGCGGTCGTATTCAACAATGAAAGGGAAAATGCCTATGATTATTTTACCAAGTTCGCCAGGCTTATACGGTCTTCCCTTGAATATTCCGATGTTCATATCAGGCCTTTACGGGAAGAAATATATTTTATTAAAAATTTTCTTGATCTCGAGAAACTTCGGTTCAAGGATAAATTTCACTACCAGGTAAACCTGGATGACGCGGTGAACCGGGAAACCCCGGTACCAAAAATGCTTCTCCAGACATTTACAGAAAATGCTATCCGTCATGGATTGATGCCGAAAACAGGTATAGGTCACCTGGAAATTCATATCGCTAAGGAAAAATCATTTATCTGTATCAGTATCGAGGATGACGGGATCGGAAGAAAAAGAGCTTCTGAAATAAATAGCCAATCAACAGGAAAGGGAATTTCCCTGATTCAACAATATATTGATATTTTTAACCGGTTCAATGAAAGGAAAATCACATTTCACATTGAAGATGTCAATCTGAATGGAGAACCTGGGGGCACGAAAGTTACGATAATAATACCAGACAACTACCGATATGAAACTGAAACCTGAAAAACCGGACCTGATAAAGGCATTGATCATCGATGATGAAAAAGATGGCCGTGAATTGCTGGCGGGTTTGTTAAATAAGATCAGAACGGTTAAAGTTACCGGGGCAGCCGGTGAATCTGACCAGGGAATTGAAATGGCCTTGATGCACAAGCCGGATCTGCTCTTCCTTGATATAAAAATGCCGGGCAAGGACGGCTTCAGGGTGATCGAGGAACTTAAGAAATTCAATTTTAATCCTGCAGTCATATTCATAACCGCTTATGATCAGTTTGCCATTAAAGCCATTAAAGCCTCCGCTCTTGATTATCTTTTGAAACCAGTCTCAATCGAAGATCTCCGGGAAGCCATAAAACGCTATCTGGCTTCCCTGAAGCCCAAAAAGGCTTCAACAGGAGATGTCGGTGACGCCTTCGCACGCAATTCCATTTTAAAGGTAAAAACCAGGACGGGGTTCCAACTTATACATCTGGAAGACCTGGTTTATATTGAAGCGGAAGGCAATTATTCTACCATACACCTGAACAATCTAAAAAAGATCGTTGTTTCTAAAAATATCGGGAAATTGCTAACAGAACTTCCCGATTACATCTTACGCATCAACCGGGGGTTGGCTGTCAACCTGAAAAATATCATAGAGATCGACCGGAAACACCATACATGCAAAGTGACCTGTGAAGGTGCTGAAAAAACATTCAGTATTTCCAGGGAACATATTAAGGAACTTGACAGCATTTGACCTGCAGGAAAACGGCAAAATATACATCCGGTTTTAGTCACAGGTTAGTTAACCAGTGTCCGTTATACATAAATCCGGGGCATTCGTACAACAAAGACCGTAAATATTTAAAATCAATTCATAAACCCATTTATTTGTGCAGATCAAGCCCTTATTAATCAGCCATAAATACCCTGTTGGAGATAGACCAGCTATGTTTTTTATACAGGTATTCTAATTCTTCCAAATCCTGTCACGTCAATAAGGTCCGGAATCATTGAGAATTGTTAAATTCCGGTTACCTATTCAATCAATTATTTCAGCGATTCACGAATTAAAATATATTATTCATTAAACAAGTCATCCGATTATCCTTTTTTGATGTTACATCAATTAATTTTTAATTATTAAAATAAAAATTATGATATTTTAAAGTTCACTGCTGGATGAAAACATGGCGATTATTTTTTTTCTGTTTAGGTATTTCTTCGCCGCTTCTGGGACAGAAAATAGAGCTTAATAAAGCAATACAAGAGGGCGATAGTGTCGTCATTTATTACGATCTGGTCGACAGTTTTCCCGGGCAAAAATACAGTGTTGATTTAAGCAGAATTGAGAATGAGCAAATAATCCCTCTTCATGAAATAACAGGAGCTTACGGAGATAATATAATACCGGGACACGATAAAAAAATCATCTGGTATGCAAAAAAGGAGATCAATGGGTTCAAGGGAGATATAGAGTTTGAGATTTCGGCTACCCTGACCTATTCACCCTTGAGAAATTTAAAAATTGAAGATCATAAAAGCGTTAAAAAAAGAAAAACATATTGGGTGTCCTGGGATGGGGGGATTTCCGGGATGCCGTTTAACCTTGAATTAATAAGAAAAGGGAATCCCGTCATTTCACTTAACGGTCGGCAGGATGAACATAAAATCAAATTCACCGTGCCCCGTTCGATTAAGACCGGGAAAGGCTATATGCTGACCTTATTGGATGCGGCACATCCTGAAAATAAAACGAATTCGGGAAATTTTACCGTAAGGCACCGATCCCCTTTATTTTTAAAATTCATGGAGGTTACACTATTAGGCGCTGCAGTAACTTATTATTTCATAACGAATAAATCAGGGGGAGCGAATCCCGGCAATCAACCGGGCATTGATAACCTCCCGGCCGCACCGGGGCGTCCCGGCAATTAATAGTAACCCGATGAATGGAAAGCAGGAATATAATATGAGAACCGGATTGAAAAATACAGGAAGGTATTTAATAATATTAGTTACTCTGTGGATAGCCGGTTATAATTTATCCTGGGGCCAGGAATACGGAAATATTGCCCTGAGCGCGTTGGGAGCTACTATAACTGTTAACGGCACTTACCCGGGAACTCCGGGCTCAAATACAATTAATGACGATACGACAAATTACTGGGCAGGACTTCAAACTGTAAGCCCGCAGCAAGCCACTATTTCATTTAATAAATTTTATAAAATCGACTCAATTAATATATATGAATATTACAGGGCATATATTTTAACAGGTACACTTGAATATTATGACGGGGCTTCCTGGAATCCTTTGATATCAATCAATAAATCTGTGGACGATTTTTACATTAAATTCAACCCTGTAAATGCTTCCCGGATACGGCTGACCATCAATTCCTATACGGCGCCTTCTTCGTGGGCAAATGAAGTCGCCTGTATACAAGAGATAGAAGTTTATGGGATCAACTTACCGTTGGCTGAATACACCTTCAACAGGGATGCAACTGATGAAAGTGGAAACGGTTATGACGGAGTTGTTAACGGGGCGGTTTTAACCACCGACCGTTTCGGTGTCGCTGACCAGGCATATTATTTTAACGGAACACAAGACTATATACAGGCTTCAAACAAAATCCCGATTTCAGGTTTTCCCATGTCAATAAATATCTGGGCGGAGCCAGATACCATTATCAATGAACAGGCGTACTTGTATGTTTCAGATCATTGGGATCATTATTTGGGCTCATACAACGGTTTTATGTTAAGCATACAAAATCCAAATAAAATTAATGCTGGTTATGGGCCCGGGAATAACCAGGCCAATTACTATTATTCCGATTCGAATGTCGTGAAATTGAAAAAATGGCAAAATATTACCGCCGTTTTCATTAATCCTGATTCTGTTCAATTATTTCTAAATGGTAAAAAACTTGTAATTAATCATTCCGATCCCGGAGTTAGGGCCATATCATTCACTAGCGCTTTGGATCGTATCGGCTTTGGTTACGACGGGCTCAGCAGGCATGATTTTAAAGGGAAGATAGATGACATTCAAATTTATGATAGGATTCTGACGGACTCAGAAATTCATAAGCTTTATGCCAATTATTACCCTCCGGATTCCTTTAAAGTAAAACCCGGTAATTGCCAGGTTCTATTAACCTGGGATTCTACCGCCTTGAATTCAATCGATAAAGTTTACATCTACCGTAATTTATCATTATCAGACAGTATTTCCATAAATTCTCAAGCTGATACCCTTTATTATGACAAGGAATTAAAAAACGGTAGATCCTATTCTTATTTCATCCGATCAAAAGACATCTTGGGCAATATAAGTCAACCCTCGGATACTGTTTATGTATCTCCCCTGGAAATAAGTGATGGGTTGATTGCTTACTATCCGTTTAATGGCACAACGATGGATCAAAGTGGTCATGATTACAATGGAACTGCTTCAGGAATAATTAGATATATGACCGACAGGTTTAACGATACACTAAGTACCATTGGATTCACTGCGGGAGACAGTTATATTGATTTGCCTCCAATTATATCGGTCAATTCATTTCAGGTATGGATCAAACCCGACAGTACGGTCACTTCCCTGAAAAACGCATATCCGGTTGCCGGGGATATATTACCAAACGGGTTAAAAAATATCCTCTGGCTGGGTCCATTGAGTGGAAACATTGATAGTGAAATAATCACACTTGCTTCTTCGGATCTTGACGGATATTACTGGAAAGCAAACCAAATTCCTTCCATTACAAATAAAACCTATCATCATTTGCTTTTTGTATGGGAAAGTTCATATAATAATTATCGTCTTTATTATGATGGAATTGACGAAGGGTTT
>JBJKSY010000400.1:0-2398 GCA_046703645.1 Cyclobacteriaceae bacterium | reverse complement strand
CCTATATTGAAGTGGATGATGTGCCGATAGCAGGATTCGCAGTCCGGCCGAACCTGGTCTATATTCCTAATCCTGTCTTTACAACAAACCTTAGTGTAGGAGGCCAGGATTATCTATGGAATTTCGGAGACGGGACAAACGATACCTCCGCTTTTGAACCTCAGCATATTTATACAAAGAAGGGAGTTTACGACGTGTCCCTTAAGGTAACCAACGAATACGGTTGCGCTGATTCTCTTCTACAGCAACAAGCCGTCAGGGCCGATATCGGCGGAACAGTTAACACTCCAACGGTGTTCACTCCCAATCCGAATGGAGAAGGACATTCCCCCGGAACAAATTCCTTCAATGACTTCTTCCTGCCCGTGGAAGAGGGTGTCGTTGATTTCCACATGCAGATATTTAACCGCTGGGGACAGCTCCTGTTTGAAAGCTTCAATAAGAATGAAGGCTGGGACGGCTACTATAAAGGCAAGCTGGCGCCTGCGGATGTTTATGTGTACAAGCTCGACCTGAAGTTGAATGACGGACGGCGGGTAACACGATTGGGGGATGTAACCCTGATCCGGTAAGAACAAGTAATTGAGAATTTTATTTATATTCGAAATATGATTAAGAAGTTCATAATTGCCGGGTTATTGATATCAGCCTGTCTGGACGCAGCGGCTCAGGATCCTCAATTTTCCCAATATTATGCTTCCCCGCTGTATCTGAACCCCGGATTTGCCGGGACCGCACCCAAGTACCGGGCAACCCTGCAAAGCAGGATACAGTGGCCCAGCCTTCCACAGGCCTATGTGACCCACGCAGTTGCCTTTGACGACAATGTCGACAAGTTCAATAGCGGTTTCGGCGTACTTATCACCAATGACAGGGCAGGAACTGCCGCCCTGCAAACTACAGAAGTCGGGCTTATCTATGCCTATAAATTTTATATCGGGAAATTCCTCCTTTCCCCCGGAATTAATTTCTCCTATGCTATGCGGACAATTGATCGTTTGAAGCTGGTCAGCGGCGACCAGTTGTCATTTGGCAGCACGGAATTGCCGCCTACAACCGACCCTGAATTACAGAACCTTAGAAATAACAGCTATTTTGATTTTGCATTCGGGGCCTTGCTTTATAACCAGAAAATGTGGTTTGGTATGACAGTTAACCACCTGAATAAACCGAATGCTTCCTTTGTTTCGGGAGATTACAGGCTTCCAAGAAAGATCACCGTCCATGCCGGGTTTAAAATACCATTGAATTCAGGCATGTTTGCCTCCGACCGGCCGACGTATATTTCACCGTCATTTATTTATAAATCCGAATCCGATTTCGATCAAATGGATGTTGGGGTTAATTATTACTATCAACCTGTGAACATCGGGGTTTGGTACCGGGGGATCCCAGTGCAGCGGACTGTTGGCGGTTATGTCAACAGTGATGCGCTGATCTTCCTGATCGGCTTCTCGATGTGGAATTTTGATTTTAACTACAGTTACGATTTTACCATTTCACAGCTCGGCCCATCCACCAACGGTGCGCATGAGTTTGCCATGGGCTATTTATTCAATGTGGGTAAATTCAGGAAACTGAAAGAGAGACATAAAAAGATACCCTGCCCGGTATTTTACAACAATGGCCTTGACCTGAACCTTCCCGCATGGTTTAAGAAGAGACGCTGATTTAAGTTCTTTCACCCATCGTCATACATCTTACCTCTTACCTCTTACCTCTTACCTCTTACATCTTACTGCCTACCGCCTGTGATACTTGGAAGTATGTAGTACGAAGTATGCGGTATGAAATCTCCCGCTTCACTATAAATTATAACACCCTTCATTCTCAAAAAAGATTTTCTCCTGGCAGGGGGTGGGTAACCTTTTAGATTGTCAGTTAATCTTCAAGTCGGAACTTTTTATTATCATTCACCATTAGTCAAAACCTGAAGAATAAATTTAAAAAGCCTGTAACCCACCTCTATATCTCCTCCGGGGAGGAGACTCCAGGTATTCTGATGAAATAAAGATTTATTAAGAGTTACCAGACGTTTCATAAGTTGGTTTAATGCAACCATTATAAGGATTTCGTGTATTTAGGGCGACGAACCGGATGTATCTTTCATTCAGATTGTAAAAAATCCTTTCATCGCAAAAGAATAATTTCATATCCAATTCCCAAAAAAGGTTTTCCCCTCTCTGGAGGGGCAGGGGGTGGGTAACCTTTTCGATTGTCTGTTAATCTACAAGTCGGAACTTTTTATTATCATTCACCATTAGTCAAAACCTGAAGAATATAATTTAATTTTTGAATCTTGATTTGCGGTTTTTGATTTCAGTACCGTTTTCCTTAAGAACCTTTTAAGGTTTTAATACTTTTTACAAAAATACCGATGAGCTGATTATTTTCATTG
>JBJKSY010000399.1:0-2423 GCA_046703645.1 Cyclobacteriaceae bacterium | reverse complement strand
GAGGTATTGGTGGTTGCCAGCCGGTTGATGGAATCGTTTTTAATATTACCTGTGCCCAGCAGCCTGGAGGACAGGAATCCGGCCTCCACTCCGAACTTTCCATAACCGGAATTACGAAGGTTAAAGCCAACATGAAATCCCGTGTTAAGGTATGATGTATCCTGCTTGAAAATATTAAACCTCAGGGAACCCCCTACCGGTGAATTCATTATTCCCGGGTGATCATAATTCAAGCCCAATTCCTGGGTGAGCAGATTAGGCCTTTGCCAGGTGAAGCTGAGACTTTTATCACTATGGAACAGGTTATTCATGGATAAATTCAATTGCCCGGTAACCAGCAATTTCCCCTCCTGATTTTCATTCGGAAGGAATCCGAGGTAGCCATCAAACCGGTTGGCTTGTTTCTGGCTCAGATTCAGCCGCAGATAACATTTTCCCGCGGCGAAATATTCTTCAGGCGGGGAACTCAATTCTATTCCTTTTATATCCTGGAAGGCCCCGGGAATATTTCTTACTTTGGATTTATCATAGGTTCCGCCGGGATAAATTCCCAGGTATGCAGCAAGGAAGCGGCTTTTCAATTTACCCGTACCTGTAAGGGTAAGCGTGTCGAATTCAATGTAAGGTCCGGGGATATAATTGATGCTGGCCGTCATTCCTGCATTTTTTATTGCAAGCTTCTGAAGACCTACGCCGGCAAATGGATATCCGTTATCTTCCGAAATCCTGAGAATTGAATGGTATAAATCAACCAGGTCGTTAAAATCAAATATCCTGTCACTGAAAAGTCCGGTTTTAATATTCAACCGTCGCAACAAAGCATCAGGGATATTCCCCGGCGATAAATTAAGCCATTTATAAATTCTACCCGGGCTGATGACAATCCTGCAGGTGCTGTCGCCGGATTCGATCCGGTATCGGGCTTCCAGGTATCCTCTGGCATAAAGATTGCTCATCAAGGATTTCAGGGATAATGTATCCATCGTCTCCGGAATACGGAAGGTGTGTCCGGATTGCATTTCTGTTGAATCGATCATGACCTTGCAGGTACCGGCAACCTGAGATAATGCAGGGCAGGCACAAAGCCAGGAAAGGATGAATATCAGGTATAACTTTGACAAGCGTTCTTTATGAGGTAATGCATAAATTTACCAAATGGCTGGGATTTACATTCATATTCCATTCTGTAAACAGGCTTGTTACTACTGTAATTTCCATTTCAGTACGCTGAAAGGATTGCATAAAAAAATGATACAATCCATCCGGAAAGAATTATTGCTTAGAAAGGATTTCCTGCAAGGTGAAAACATCCGGAGCATATATTTCGGCGGCGGAACTCCATCCCTGCTTCCTTCAGGCGATATCAGTGCAATTCTCAATGTCATATCTGCCAACTATCCTGTAGATCCGGATGCCGAAATCACTCTTGAGGCAAACCCCGACGACCTGAATGATGAAAAAGCGGAAGATTTAAAATCCATGGGGATAAACCGGTTAAGCATGGGCATTCAGTCTTTCGATGATGCTATTTTAAAATATCTCCATCGCGCTCACGATTCTGCCAGGGCCATACAAAGTGTGGAAACAGCAAGGAGGCATGGTTTCGGCAATATAAACCTGGACCTGATATTTGCGATCCTGCCCGATTATTTTCCCATTCTGAAAAAGGATCTTTCAATATTTATAAAAAATTGCCCGGAGCATATTTCCACCTATTGCCTTACCATGGAATCGCAGACCGTTTTCGGTAACTGGATGAAGAAAGGAAAAATCCATCCGGTTGATGATGATGAGGCCGCCATTGAGATGGAATACATCATGGGAGAGCTTAACCGGGCAGGGTATGATCATTATGAGATCTCCAATTTTTCGCTGGACGGATTTCATTCACGGCACAACACAAGTTACTGGAAGGATGAAAAATACCTGGGGGCCGGACCTTCTGCTCATTCCTATAACCTTAAGAACAGATATTACAATATATCGAATAATTCGCTGTATATAAAAAGCCTGGATAATAACCAGGTGCCTGAATCCGTTGATTACCTTAGTAAAGATGACCGGATTAATGAATATATAATGACTTCGCTCCGGACAAAATGGGGTTGTGACTTGAATTATATTAATCGTAAATTTGATCATAAGATAGGTGAAAAGAACCTGATTTATCTGAAGAAACTCGAAAGCGAGGGTTATCTGACCGAGAAGAATAAACTGATTCAACTGACTTCAAAGGGGAAACTAATCGCTGACAGGATAGCTTCAGATCTGTTTGCAGGATAAAATAAAATATCTTGTAATAGAGAATTAAAGCAGGTAATTTGCAAATATTTCAGTTTTTATGAATTTAAAATAAAAGGCAAAATGACAAGCGAGGAAAAACGCGCCTTTTTATTACTTAAATCGATCATTTTCCATTATCA
>JBJKSY010000398.1:0-2503 GCA_046703645.1 Cyclobacteriaceae bacterium | reverse complement strand
ATCCCCGCTGTCCTTTAGCTCCTTTAAAGCTTCTATGCCGATATCGAGGTGTAAAGCGGCATATTCCCTTGTGACCTTATTATCACTTAATTCGGTTTTAATTCCTTCCGGAAGCATGGGATTATCAGAAACAAGAAGAAGCGCCCCCCTCGGGATTTCATTAACGAACCCTACGGTAAACAGCGTAGCAGTTTCCATGTCGATTGCCATAGCTCGTATTTTCTTAAGATATTTTTTAAAGGATTCATCCTGTTCCCATACTCTGCGGTTTGTGGTATATACTGTGCCTGTCCAGTAATCATGTTCCTTCCTTTTTATAATGGACGAAACGGCCCGCTGGAGTTGAAAAGAAGGTAAGGCCGGTATTTCCACCGGCATATAGTCATCACTGGTTCCATCGCCTCGTATGGCTGCGATCGGCAATATTAGGTCACCGATAGCGGTTTTCTTTTTCAATCCTCCGCATTTCCCAAGGAATAAAACTGCTTTTGGCCTGATAGCGATCAATAAATCCATTACTGTGGCAGCCATCGGGCTGCCTATGCCGAAATTTATGATTGTTATGTCCTTTGATGAACAAGTCTGCATAGGTTTTCCTTCGCCATAAATTCTGGCCTCGTAACGCATTGAAAAATCTCTTATATAACTGTCAAAATTTGTCAGGAGGATGTACTTTCTGAAGTTCTGAAGGGGAGTGCCTGTGTACCTGGGAAGCCAGTTTTTTACTATTTCCTCTTTTGTTATCATTCAATAATTTAAGATTTTTATTCCTATGTACAAAGCATTGAATTTTCCGCCTATAAGCTGCAAATATAAACAGGTAAAAAATAATGTCTATATATTTGATAGAATTAGGAAGAAATATGTATTTCTCTCCCCGGAAGAGTGGGTCAGGCAACACCTGATCAATTTTTTAATTGAAGTAAAGAAATTTCCTTCTTCACTTATTAAGGTCGAAAGCGGATTGAAATATAACCGGCTGCGCAAACGAACCGATGTATTGGTTTTTGACCGTGAGGGAAGCCCATTGCTTGTGATAGAGTGTAAATCGGCAGATCATGCGCTTAAGGCCCCGGATCTAAGCCAGGTGAGCATGTACGGGGCTTCATTGCAGCCTTCATTTCTTGGCCTGACAAACGGGCTTAACCATTTTTTCTGGAAAATGGATTATAGCAGGCATTCAGTAATACCGCTTCAGGGATTCCCTTCGTTTGATGAGCTTCTTGCCTGATTCCAAACTGAAATCAGGAAATGATCAGAAATTATTCCGGTTATGCCGATCCGGGAAATTATTAATTATCCTTGCACTTTCCTTTCAGGTTCTCGAAGTCTTCAGGTATTACCAAAGCCGGTTTTTTGCCAAAAGTACTTATCACGTAGGTGGAAATCTCGGCAAGATCGAGGTTGGTAAGTAAGGGATTATCAGGCATACCCTGGTCGAATAAAATTCCATTAACATTGACCGGAGATTTCTGACCATGTTTTATCATACATAAAATCGTTGTCTGGTCATGAAGGAAGAAATCGGAATTCTTTAATGGGGGATATAGCCTTCTGAGTCCGCTTCCATCATCCTGGTGACAATTGCCGCAATTATCGGTATATAATTTTTTCCCGACTACCATGTACTGACCGTATTTATTTTTATCAGGTATGCCGGAAAGTTCTTTTTTATTCCTGGTAACACAGGAAGGCAGGATCAGGATAAATGTGAGACAAAATAATGTAAATCGGGTTGGTTTAATGCATGCCATATTGAGCCATCAGTATGGGTATATCATTCATCAAACGATCAACATCCTCGGGTTTGGTGCCATCGTAAATTCCCCGTACCCGGCGTTCAGGATCTACCAGGATCAGGGCGCCGTTATGAAGGAAACCTCCGGGGGCAGTTTTATCTTCCATGGCAGTCACCATATAACTGGTTTGCCCGATCTCATAAATCTTATCCTGGTCGCCAGTTACAAAATGCCAGACCTTCGAGGAAACGCCAAGCCTTTTGGCAAAATGACGCAATACGGCAACCGTATCATGCACCGGATCTATGGTATGTGAAAGGATCTTAAAATTGGGATAGTCCTTAAACTTTTCATAAACCCGCAGCAATTGAGCATTCATTTTGGGACAGATTGTAGGGCAGGTCGTAAAAAAGAAATCCGCAATATATATTTTCCCGTCGAAGGTCTTATTTGTAACAATATTGGAATCCTGGTCAATAAAACTGAAGTCAGCAATTTTATGATAAATAGTATCATAAGTGGTTACCCCATTCACGGTTTTCGGGACTAATTTTCTGGGGCCGAGCGGTTCAAGTCGTGATTCACTTTTCCTGGAAGTGCAGGAAAATAAAAGGATAATAAATGCTAATAAATAGAATTTTTCCAAACGCAACATGTCAATCCGGGTTAGATTTTAAACTTTATTAGGTATACTTTTTAAGGATTTGATCTCAACGCGGTCACCAACATTAACAATTCCTTCTTTCAGGCAAAGTGTCCGGTAT
>JBJKSY010000397.1:0-2660 GCA_046703645.1 Cyclobacteriaceae bacterium | reverse complement strand
ACCATCGTCCCTTCCATGGCATTTTTATACAATCCTTCATAAGCAGCATTGTATAAAAATGCCATGGAAGGGACGATGGTACCATGGAGGGAAGGTCCGCTGACACCCCTCGACAGGGTATACCTTGAAAAAGGATTTTTCCCCGCCAAAGCGCCTGGTGCGCCGGAAACGGAGCCTGAGGTGGATCATTTTGAAGGACGTCAGGCGGTAGCCGTAACGCTGGAACACAGTTATGATGACTGGTGCCTGGGCAGGCTTGCCGCCTCGCTGGGGAAAAAGGATGACGCAACCATGTTCCTGAAGAGGGGCCAGAATTACCGTGTCGTGTATAATCCTGCCAATGGTTTTATGTCGCCCAAAACCGCTGACGGTAAATGGATCGAACCCTTCGATCCCAAATCCCCGGCAGGTGTCGGCGGCAGGGAATACTTTGCCGCATGCAATGCCTGGTCCTATACATGGTTTGTCCCGCAGGATATCGGGGGACTGGCTGACCTGATGGGTGGAACACAGGTGGCCATCAAACGGCTTGACCAATTATTTGATGAACCTCCCGGCAAAAGCAAATGGATGTACCTGGGAAACATGCCTGATGCCACAGGCCTTACCGGGTTGTTCCCGATGGGAAACGAACCTTCCTTTCATATTCCCTATTTGTATGACCTGCTGGGAGCACCCTGGAAAACACAGAAGCGTGTGCGCCAGCTTATGGAAGCCTGGTTCCGGAATGACCTGATGGGCATGAGCGGCGATGACGACGGGGGTGCGATGTCTTCCTGGTATGTATTTTCTGCCATGGGATTTTATCCGGTATGCCCCGGAATCCCGGTGTATGTTTTGGGAAGCCCGATTTTTGACACCGTTACCATAAACCTTCCCGAAGGTAAAAACTTTACCGTGCGTGCATTGAATGTGACAGCACAGAATAAGTACATTCAATCTGCAAATCTGAATGGAAAGGAACTCCCCTATCCATGGTTCAGGCATAGTGATCTGATGAACGGCGGGGAGCTGGTTCTGCAAATGGGCCCCCGCCCCGATAAGGATCTGTGGAAAAATGTTAAACCGGAAGATTTTTATTCTAAGGAATAAATTGCGTTACCATTATTCCGGGATTATAAAACCGGATATTCATGAGGCAGCCGGTCATTATTTTATACTTCCTGACTAATTGATATACCGTGTTAATAATTATCAAAAGCTGGGATGATTGATGGAAGATCTTCTTCACTTTTCTCCGGCTTGATATGGATAATTTTTTAAGTACCGTTGCTGAATATCTTTCATTTTATTTTGATGCAGACTGGATAATAATTTGATTATACATGATTTGATAAGCAAAATCAGCCTGATTAAAATCGTCTGGACACATATGTATTATTATCTCATTTCCTATAGATTTTTTGAAGGTAATTTTAACAAAAAATTCATAGCGTGCTTGAGTCGGAACGCAGGCTAAATTTCAATTGGAACTTACAATTTCGCCAAATTGTTTATCAATTAGATTCTTATAATGCTCAATAAACAATTAAGATCCATTAATTTATTTTCGGTTATCTATTTCGATTAAAAATGAAACTGATATTTGAAATAATAAAATTATATTTTGTATGGACTATAATTATCACTGGATGTAGAAAAGATCCAAACAATATTCAAGTACCGGAAAATCCGAAAATAATTCATTCATTAACCGGAATTGAATGGACGATTTATAATAGGAATAATTCCGGGTTATCATCAGATTTTGTGAAAGCAATTGAGATTGACAGCAATAATAATATTTGGATTGGAACATCCACAAATGGAGTCATAAAATACGATGGAATAAATTGGCAAACATATAATGTTTCAAATTCAGGAATTTCAGATGATAAAATCTATGATTTAAAAATAGATAAAAAAAATCACGTATGGATCGGGACTGCAAATGGGCTTTCTGAATTTAATGGAGATATCTGGAAAAACTATTCTACTACTAATTCAGAATTACCTATCCCTCCTATATTTTCAGTTGGAGTAGATCATAGCAATAATAAAAGCGTTGGATGTGGAAATACTGCGCAAGGTGGTTTATTGAAATATGATCATTCTAAATGGGTGTTATACACCCCTGAAAACTCACTTCTTCCTTGTCGGATTATTAAGAAAATATTTAATGATAAAGATGATAATATATGGGTTGCAACTGATCAACATCAAGGTAACGGGGGAATAGTAAAAATCACAAATACCGGATGGGAATTGTTTAATAAAAGTAATTCAATTATACCATATAATTGTATCGATGATATTTCACAAGATTCTGAAGGCAATATTTGGGCATGCTCTGCCGCTTTAATATATGCCAATCCAAATATTTTTTATGGAGCGTTATTGCGATATGATGGTAAAAATTGGCAAAACTTTAGTCCACATAATTGTATGCCCAATATATCAAATAGAGTCACTTGCGTTAGAGCCGATATTTATAACAATATTTGGATAGCAATCTCACCTGAATTTGGCCCGCCTTATGATGATTATGAAATAGCTATGTACAACGGAGAAAGGTGGACCTTGCTTTCAGATATTGACTCTACCATTAACAAATCATATATATTCGATATGGAATTTGATAATGATAATAATCTTTGGGTAGGTCAGGTAAATTATGGACT
>JBJKSY010000396.1:0-2724 GCA_046703645.1 Cyclobacteriaceae bacterium | reverse complement strand
TTATTGACATTCTGGCCGCCCTTGCCCCCCGAACGGAAAGTTTCCCAGGTAATATCTGCCAGGTTGATCTCTATATTTATGGAATCGTCAATTATGGGGTAAGCAAAAACTGAAGCGAAAGAAGTATGCCTTCTGGCATTGGCGTCGAAAGGGGAAATCCTTACCAGCCGGTGTACCCCGATTTCAGATTTCAGGTAGCCGTAGGCAAATTCCCCGTCAATTTCAAGGGAAACCGATTTCAACCCGGCCGTTTCCCCGGGAAGGTAATATAGTTCCTTCACGGAATAATCATGTTTTTCGCCCCACATGATGTACATGCGCATGAGCATCTCTGCCCAGTCCTGTGATTCGGTCCCTCCTGCCCCGGGATTGATCTCGAGAATAGCCCCAAGCTGGTCCTCCTCATGACTTAACATTTTTTTGAACTCGAGCCCTTCAACTTCCGATAATGCCTTGTTATACTCTGCCTCAATTTCCTCATCACTGACCTCTTCATTCTGGTAAAATTCAAAAAGTATATCCAGGTCATTGACCGTTGCGTTCACTTTGTCAAAATGTTCCGTCCAGATCTTTTTTGACTTTATACCTTTAAGCACGGCTTCTGCTTCCTTCGGATTATCCCAGAACTTTGGCCGTGCGGTCAGCTCCTCCTCTTCGCGGATGTTCTGCAGTTTGTGGTCGTAGTCAAAGATACCCCCTTAAGGCAGTTATTCTTGCCTTTAAATCTTTCAATTGTTCTGAAGTCATTTTACAAAAGATGGCTTTTAATGTACAAATATAAACAGCAAAAAAATTAATAATCACGCACCAGGAATGTACGGAGTCTCCCGGGCCGGAATTTATGATAGCGGGTTGATGTCAAAATCAGGCCTGCGGTAACCAGGCTTCCCGATACTATTAATATTCCTTTATTCGGGTGATATGCCTGACCCCTGATCAGCGTATAATTTGCAAAATCAACAAAGGCAAGCAGCAATCCGGCCATGATCAGTCTCGGGCCGTTGGCATATCCCAGGAACCCGTTTGTCCTTTCCAGCCTGATGAAGCGTATCTTTTTAAGAAGAATGCTGTAGGAATCAAAAACAATGGTTGTATCAGTGAATCCTGTGATTTTATCCGTGCGGTTGAATTTTTCATCTTTCATCCTGAAGGTAATATTTTCCCCGGATTTGAAAATTATATCATGTTTGATGCCGGGTCGGTTCAATACCAATTGCCGTTCCTGCGAAAACGAGGGGTAATATATTTGAAATATCAACAGGAACGCTAAAAAAAACCTGGTACGCATATTATAAAAATTCAAACGGCTGCAAACCGGGTCGTTTCAGATCTTCAGCAACCATTGAAATTTATCCTCCACCCTGCCTCTTTTATAATTTTCCAGGTATTCGAGTACCCTTGATGAGAATACTCTCTTTTCAACGGGAGGCAATGAATAATCGGTTCCTTCGTAATGGATAAGTTCAATTGGAGCGATGGTGGCTGCCGTTCCGGTTCCGAATGCTTCACTTAATGTCCCGCTCTTTACAGCATCGATAACTTCTTCTACAGGAACTTTCCTTTCTTCCACTTTCATACCCCAATCCCTGGCTATGGTCATCACGCTGTCCCTTGTTATTCCTTTTAAAATTGTATCTCCGGTCTCCGGTGTAATCAGAACATCATTGATCACAAACATAAGATTCATCGTTCCCGCCTCTTCAATATATTTATGATCCCGGGCATCTGTCCATATCAACTGGTGATATCCCTGCTCCTGGGCTTTTTTAGCAGGGAAAAGTGATCCAGAATAATTGCCGGCAGCTTTTGCGAATCCGGTTCCCCCCTTAAAAGCCCTGGCATAGTTCGTCTCTACCTTTACCTTCACGGGAGAATTGTAATAGGCTCCCACCGGCAGGGACATGATCAGAAATTTATAAGTATCTGACGGCCGGATGCCGATGTATTCATCCCAGGCAAAAAGAAGTGGCCGTACATAAAGAGAGCAACCATTATTTGACGGGATCCATGCCCTGTCAAGGTTCAGCAATTCCTGTAATCCGCCAATGAATAATTCTTCAGGAATGGACGGCATACACATTCTCTGTGCGGAAATATTCATCCTTTTCAGATTTTCCCAGGGCCGGAAAGCATTGATCTCACCGGATGCCGTTTTATAGGCTTTTAATCCCTCAAATATTGATTGTCCGTAATGAAGGCAGCTACAACCGGGCATTATCCTCAGGTAATCATAGGGAACAATTTCAAAATTCTTCCATTCCTTTCCGGAATAATCGGCCATCAGCATGTGATCGGAATAAATTTTCCCGAACGGGATATTACTGAAATCCACCTCGCTTATCCGGGTATGCTCGGTTCTCTTTATTTTAATGGACTGCGTATCTAACATATTGATCGTCTGACTAGGATATAATCAAAAATACCCATATTTCATTCTAAATACAATTGAGACCTTCAGCCTGCCTTCCATAAAACCTCATTCACTTTCTGGTCATGACCCACTTTCCTTGCAAGCACAAACAGAAGATCCGACAACCGATTAATATAAACAATAACGGTTTCCTGTACGCTTTGTTCTCTGGCCAGCATAACCACATGACGCTCCGCCCTCCTGCAGATACAACGTGCGATATGGCAATGGGCAACTGCCGTATGCCCGCCCGGCAGGATAAAACCCTTCAAAACCGGTAAATCAGCATCCAGGATATCAATATTTTTTTCAAG
>JBJKSY010000395.1:0-8462 GCA_046703645.1 Cyclobacteriaceae bacterium | reverse complement strand
GTGATCTTACCGTTGGGCTGAATCGTGCGTGCTTTTATTTCCTCGATCTTCTCCGTTCCATGCAGGGGAATATAGATCCTGTTGAACTGGTTGATGCCTTCGTCATTATTTACTTTCACCGTTTGATGAAAAGTAATATACAGGCTTGGATTTGAGGGGTCCTCATCATACACATATTCATACCTTGTGTCGAATTCCAGGATATATGTTTGAATTTGTTTTTCCGAATCCGACAAAACCGTCATGGCCCGGTCAGGCTTCCAGGAGTATGGGATATAGGATTGGGCAAATATTTCCTGAGGCCATATAATAAGAATAATTATCGGAAACAGGATAAAGGAAGTTATAAAAATATTCTTCATATAAAAGTTGAAAATTTAATTGCGTTTTAAAATGATGAAATCCTTGTATGCCATGCCCAGGCTTCTGTCAAAATCATTCCATCTTTCAAATTGGCTCCGGTATACATACAGGTAATTCAGGATTACAATTTTATCCTGGACAATGGAGTGATCCTTCTGCAGGTAGCGGATATGATAGCTGAACAGGCTGTCGTTATACATCCGGTCAGGTGGAAGGGAAGTAAGGTCATAACCTGCCGGTATACGCAGCGTCGTGATATAATGATGTATTACCTTGAATCCTCTTTCATAGGGAGTGACACGGTTATCCGGGACCGGCTCGTTATTCATGAACTTATCGAGGTTCATATTAATGTATATTTCATTTCCCGCTTCTGAATAATAATCGTCGGTATGAAAACGGTAATCGATCAACAGGGGTCGATCACGGTCTTCAAGATTTTTCATATGGTATGAATCGACGAAGAATTTATTGCTGCCCCGGTTCAACAGCATATTTATATTGTTATCTACTGTCGTCTTTTCGGAACGCAATAAGCTGTAAGTGTAATTGTCTTTTGCATACCCTGTGAGTGAGATTTTTCCGTGGCCTATTACCTTTCCCTTTTCAAGATCAATGAAGGAGGAATCTGTCACTTCATTTTTTTCAGGTTCCAATACCGGCACTTCCTGTATATTATAATGAGTTGAATCAAACAAAATAAATGCTTCCTTACCCTGTATCATGGCGGTTGGATATCCCAAAGGGCAATGATTATCGGTTGCATCCAGAAAATAATACCGTCCGTTGTCGATATAGGTGGCAATCATATGATTGTCTACATAGGGAGAAGTAAGCTGACTGTACCTGTAGGGTTTGGCCCTTGATCCGATCCACGTATAATAGGAGGTGATCCCTGCCACCCGCAGCATTGAAACGATCATGTTGGCCATATCCTTGCAGTCACCGTATCTTTTTTCAAGGATTTCGGAAGCCTTATGCGGGATGAAACCTCTCATTCCGTCCTCAAAAGCTATATACCTGATATTATCCTGGACCCTGTTAAATATTTTGCGGTTTTTTGTCATCTTATCATCTCCGGGGCTGATGATCTTATCGACCACCGGTTTTTAGGGATCCAGGCCGGCATCGAGTCCCCGGATAAATGTATAATACCAATGACAAAGATCATCCGATGAGGCGAGAACAGTTTTGAGCGGCTTGCCGGGAAGATGGTAGCCCTGTACTATGCAGAATACATGGGGTGCGTAATAAGGATAGGAGGGAGATTCATCTTCATCGGGCAATCTGTCGGCGTGATCCATTTCAAATTGTTCGGTTCTCCATTTTCCTTCGGTCGTGGTAGTTTCAATAATCCTTTTGTCCCGGTTATAGATCCGGAATTCGACTTTTACCGCCGTGTCATATTTTACGATATATTTTGCATGAATAATTGGAATTCCAGATTGAAAATAAAATGCGGGAATAAACCTTGGGTCTTTAATATTGATCTTGTATTCCAGTTCCGTGCGCGCACCTGCCTGAACGGAAGGATATATGAAATTGATATATTTGGAATCTTCGTAAAAAATCCCGGAATTCTTGTCAAAGGTCTCACGGAAATCGGATACATCTACTCTCTTGTATTTATTCTTCAAAGGGACATAAGTTCTCGCCTGGATGCTGTTAACATCATTGAAAGAGTTGCAGTAAATACTTCCCCGCGTCATGTAATCCGTCATTTCAGAGAGATGAAATATTTCCTCGAAGTGCTTTCCTTCAACCAGTAAGGAATCACCTGACAGGGAAATCTTGATCTCGTCGGTGTAATTCATATAAACGGCATTTTCATGAGGATAAAGATTATGTATTTTTTGCAATTCGGCCGCAGGATCATTTCCCTTTGCAAATAAAGGTCCTGTAATCAGAAAAATCATGAAGAATGTTAACATGCAGTGAAATGAAATATTCTTTTTCATCAGTAGATTATTCCGTCCCTCCAATAAGTTATTTTCCTGACAGAGCCGTCCTCATTATATTCAGTCTCCGGACCTTCCTTGTCATCATTGATCCATTCCGACCTGAGCTTGATCTTTCCATCGGGATAGTATTCCAGCGATTCTCCCTGCTGCTGGTTATACATAAAATGTTTAACGGATTTTGGTTTCCCGTCGCGGTAATATGTTGAAGCTGTTCCCATCTGGGATCCGTTCAGGTATTCATTCTCTACGGCGAGAATTCCGTTGCTGTGATAGATTCTTTCAGTTCCATTAAGCATTCCCAGGTGATACAATTGCTCCATGGCAACTTTCCCGTTCGGGAAATAGGTTGTTATTTTGCCCTCCCCGTTTTGGATCTTAACGGGTGCACACAGTGAACCATCAGGCAAATTATACCGGTAGCCGGTAATACCGAATTCATCATACATTTTCTCAATGATCAACTGACCGTCTTCGCTGTAGAAGTCGGATATCCCATAACGGAGGTCATTCCTGTATGATGCCCGTGATTTACGAGTCCCGTTTTCATAATAATCGACCCAGATACTGTCCTGATCGCCATCCTTGTATATTCCGGCGGTTTCGAGGTTACCATTTTCAAAGTACCATTTCCATAATCCGGTTCTCCTGTTGTCGGTGAAATGGCCTTTGCATTGTAACTTCCCGTTTTCATAATAGCTCAGGTAATCCCCGTTCCTGGCTGTATACATGACCTGCGTTACTGATTGCATTTTCCCATTCTCATAATATCGGTTATAATTATCAATATCTTCGCCGCAACAAAGTCGTGCAGTAAAATCAACCTGATTATGGCTTGTAAGGTATTTTATGGCACCGGTCCCGTTCGGAAGATCAAAATGATTCATGATATTTCCGGCGGTATCGTATTGAGTGATTTCCAGCAATGTTCCCTGGTCATAGTTATAGGAATAGGTAAGCCTGCCAACCTGGTCATAATCAAATACATGGCCCTGCTCTTTGTCATTTAAATAGTAATAGAGGTTAGTAAGTTTCTGTCCAATATCATAATATTTCCAGGTCTGCTGACGCTTGCCGTTAACATACCATCCCTCATTCTGTATCATCCCATTTACATAAAATGATCTATAGTACCCCGAAAGCTGATTTTTTTTGTATGAGGTTGACAAGCTCATGGGCCCTGATTCGTGATATTCAAAATAGGGCCCTTCAAGGGTATCATTAATATATACTTCCTTTTTTTTCAGTTTACCATTATGATAATAATATTCAAAATCACCATTGTATCTTCCGTTTACAACCTGGCCGGAATAGTTGAGCTTTCCGTCAATATAATATCCTGTCAATTTGAAATTCCCTTCAGCATCTCCGCAGCTTCCGCTGACCTTGCCCGACCGATCATAAAAAACAGCTTTAATCAGTTTGTCCTTTTCGAAAGTAAAGACCGATAATAACAGGCTATCCTCCGTGAAATCCCTGAATTCCCCGTCCCTGAGCCCGTTCTCATCATAGGATTTCGTGCTTTCCACGAAGCCGTTGTCATAAAATGATTGCCATTTTCCGGTTTTTTTCCCTGAAGAATAATTCCCTGTGTAACTCGGCTTACCGTTCTCATAGAATCCGCGCCAAATTCCGTCTTTTTCACCTTCCCTGTAGATTCCCTGTTCGTTAACGGATCCATTCCGGAAATAGGTTGTATCAGCACCATCCAATTGCCCGCTTTTAATGATTGAACGGCCGGAGATGGCTCCCGACCTGTAATAATTAATCACGGGTCCGTTTAATTGTCCATTACTGTTGGCATATTCAGTTTCGAGTTCACCGGTATTATAGAAAACCTTGCCGGGTCCGTTCATGGTATCTTTTTCATATTCGTATTCTTCATTCAGAGCGCCGCACTTATAATAAAACTTCGCCGTATCCTCCAGGGAATTATTTCTGTAATGATATTTGTTCATAATATTCCCGTTCTCATAATAGGAAACAGCGTCCCCGTTAAGCTCACCCGCATCATTGAAGATCTCCGATTTTTGAAGGATCCCGTCCGGGTAATAATATTTCCATATCCCGGTCTTGTTCCCCTGCTGGTCATAGTTTCCTTCAGCGTTTATCTCGCCGTTATTGTAATAAAATATCCACCGACCCTTCCGGGTTTTATCCTGTTCTTCATTACCGATAGCGTTGAGTTTATTATCCTTGAAATACCAGCATTGGGTTTTAACAAGGTTTCCCCGGTCATCTTTAATCATCCTGTAAAGCCTCATTTTATTGATCTCGGCATTGGCAAGATCAAAAAAGGCATTCAGATCCTTATCATGCTGCGATTTCCAGTCTTTGACTTTCTGGATATTCGTGGAAGAAAGCATATAATAGATCAGGGTCTGATCCATTCCCTGTTGTTTTAAAGCCTGGTAAAACGGCACATAAAAGTTCATCCAGAAGTCATCGCTCGAAGGATTTAATTTCAGGTTATCGAGTATAAGTTCCGTTTGTTTGACCACGGGAACATCTATAATTACCTCGTGATGGAAACGCGGATCCAGGGCGGCCTTTGATTTTATCAACAGATCGAGATCGTGGAAATCGCTATTATCCGTAGTCGGGTCCTCGGTTCCTTCGTCAGTCACTGCATCATTAAGCATATTGTTCAGTAAAACCAGGGTGTTATTATCGCCGGGTACAAGAGCAAGATACATGGTAAGGGAGAGGAATGCCTTGGTAAGATCCCCCTGGAGGATCATTACCCTTCCGAGCATATTATTGCTTCCAGGATGAAAAGGGTCAATCCTCAATGCCTGTTGCCATTCATGGATTGCATCTTTTATATCCTTGGCATGGAAATAGGTCAGGCCAAGGTTATAATGTAACAGGTGATCGTTCGGAAATTCCGCAATCCCTTCCTGAAAGGTCGATATGGCTTTGTCAATTTCATTATTATCGTCATATGCATTACCGAGCTGGTTGAGTAACTCTGCTTTGTATTCCGAATGCGATTTCAACGCATGAAGGCAAACTTCAATGGATTTTGACTTATTGCCGCTTTCACTCAGGGTCAAGGCTGTTTCATATTGCGCCCTTATATAGCTGGTGTCATTCTCGGGAACCATGGCATATAACCTCAGTGCCTCATCGTATTTTTTGTTATCGTGGAGAACTGTGCCGCTGTCGATCAGTTCTCCGGAACGGATCAGTGGAATGGTGTCGGATTGAGCCATTAAAACAAAAGGGCAATTAAAAATCACGAAAAATATGCCGGGTATCAGGATCTTGTTCATAAAAATATTTTTTCAAATCGATTTTATTAAGCTTTTATTAACTGGTTTTAAAAATTCTACTTAACAATTTCAAAGAATTTAAACTCTTTCTCCCCGGATCCTTTACAAGTATTGCGACCCGGATGACTTAAAAACTTCTGAATAAAATTCTATTGAATTTTCATGTAAGTAATAAAAGTACTTTTAATCTTTTGAAGGTGATTTTACTGTAAGCCATAGCCAACAGAACTTTTCGCCTCGGCACCGCATGAAAATTCGGAAAAACTATTTAGGAAAATAGAAATATTTTTTTAACGAAACAAGAAATATTTCCCGGTATGGAAAAATATATTAAATTGATGAGGTATTGAATGAGTCTAGCTCAATAAAAACCGCCAAAATGCCATAATACCCCTGCGGGATCTGTCAAGAAGCATTCCTGACCCCAGTTATATTTTCTTGGGGGGATTATTTTTATTCCTTGATATTTTTTGTCCAGATGTAGCGATGCCAGGTAATCCCACCATCCGTTAACATCGTCGACTTCCATAAACAGAGCCGAATTATTGATCCATTCTTTCACGTAATAATCCTGAAGATAAAAACCGAAACCCTGAAAATCAAAATAGGAAAAGTTATCAGTAATGATTTTTTCCTTGAAGCCGAGGTCCCTGTAAAATGCACTCGAAGTTCGAAAATTCAACGAACCGATGAAGGGGCGCAATGATTTGATGAATCTCATATGATCTTAATTATATCATATTAAAATACTATGAAATATTATATTTCGAAATTAAATCTTAAAGAAATTTTTCCTAAAATATTTAAATAATTGTTATAAATGAATATTTTTGGCAATTAATACTGAATCTGTTTGATAAGGTTAAAACATACTAAAAAAGTATGATATAGCGATATGTTTATATATACTGTAATGAATATCCTTAAAGAAATAAAACGGATCATGAATGACATCCTGTTTTATCACGCTTGTCAAACCTGTCGTTGTTGCTGTATTACATGAACGGGAAAGGAATTCTGTTAACCGACAGAAAAGCTGGAAAACCTTTCCCGATATCCGGGAAAGGTTTTTTTATGAAAACAAAAGAAATTATGATCACTAAGGTTCCAAAATTGACATTGGTAGGTGCAGGTCCCGGCGACCCCGAACTCATAACGTTAAAGGGAATACGTTCCCTCAGGTCAGCCGATATAATTTTATATGACGCCCTGATCCATCCTTCGCTTCTGGATTATTCCTGCACTCCGTATAAAATTTTTGTCGGGAAAAGGGCAGGCCGTCATGAAAAATCTCAGGACCAGATCAACCGCCTGATCGTTGATTATGCATATAACTACGGTCATGTGGTCAGGCTGAAAGGGGGTGACCCGTTTGTCTTCGGTCGTGGATGGGAAGAGATAGAATTTGCTGAAAAGAACGGAATTCCGACCGAAGTGGTTCCTGGGATCAGCAGCTCGATCTCGGTACCGGAACTTGCCCGTATCCCTGTAACCTGCAGGGGTGAAAGTGAAAGTTTCTGGGTGATGTCGGCTACAGGAAAGGACGGAGCCTTCAGAAAGGAACTTGCCTTTGCAGCCCGCACATCTGCTACCATCATCATCCTGATGGGGACGAGATACCTGGAATTAATCAGTGAATTGTTTGTGCTTGAAGGCAAACCACACCTGCCGGTTGCCATAATTGAAAATGGTTCGTTAAAGGAAGAAAAGATTCTTACGGGAGAAATCGGTTTCCTCCCTGATCAATTGAAATACGGCATTAAAAGACCGGCTGTGATCGTGATCGGTGAGGTAGTCCGGCATTCTTTTTCATTCCAATCCATAACCGATAAAATTCTTGACCATGAGAGAACCGGGGCATAGAAATAACCTTTTCCCTGTTTTCCTGAATACGGAAAACCTGTGCATCCTGATCGTCGGCGGCGGACATGTTGCAGCGGATAAAATTCATTTCCTTCTTAAAAGCAGTCCGAATGCAAGGATAAAAATAGTTGCTCCCCTGGTTTCGGATGATATACTCCAACTGATAAAATCAAACGGGCAGGTAACGTTGCTTCAAAGGAAATTTAAATCCGGGGACCTTGAAAATACTGATATTATTTTCCTGGCGACAAATGACCCTGCTTTAAATATAAAAATCTTTAAACTGGCACATAAGAAAAATATTCTGGTCAATACGGCCGATGTACCTTCCCTTTGTGATTTCTTTCTGGGCTCGATTGTCACGCGTGGAGATCTGAAGATAGCTTTTTCAACCAATGGAGCTTCTCCGGTGCTTGCAAGGAGGCTCCGGGAATATTTCGAAGATTGCCTTCCTGACGAAACTGAAGAAATCCTGGAAAACCTGGCATCCATCAGGAAACAACTCATGGGTGATTTCAGGGAGAGATTGAAAACATTAAATGATGTTACATTAAACATGGTAAGAAATAATGATTAAGTCCATTTCAGAATTGAATAGCCTCTATTCCGCGCTTTCGCCCGTCAAAAGGATCCGGCAGCTTTACAAAGATTTTGATCCTGAGAAGATCCAGGTAACCTCCACCTTCGGTACCTCTTCGGTCTTCCTGCTGAGCCTGCTCGCAAATCAGGTGACAAGGCCCAGGGTCCACTTTATCGATACCGGGTATCTTTTCAGGGAAACCCGGCAATACCGGAAAACACTTGAGGAAAAATTCGGTCTCGAAATTATCTTTATTGAACCGGATCCTCACGAACATCATTTAACACTGGTTGACAGAACCTGGCAGAAAGATCCCGATTATTGCTGCACGGTGAACAAAGTGAACCCGCTTGAAAGAATCAAGCCATTCTTCGATGTCTGGATGACCGGCTTACTGGGATTTCAGAATATTCACAGGAAAAA
>JBJKSY010000394.1:0-2825 GCA_046703645.1 Cyclobacteriaceae bacterium | reverse complement strand
TTACGGGGTTTGAATCTGGATTTCGTAAAGATATCCTGGGAATTACCATTGGCCATTAGCCTTGGAAGTGTTACATCAGGATTTTTATCAAGGTAGGCTTTTACAATTTCCCAGCCGAGCCAACGCCCGATTCGACCCGGGCAATTTGCCCCGATTTCAAAGGTTTTAGGTCGTTCGGCAATGAATTTTTCCTTCAGGTTGTCATCGGTGGTATATAGCGCTTCATTTTCAATCAGATTTGCCCATATAATTTCCTGGCTTTGATAAATATCATGCATCTCTTTGGGCGTGTATCCCAGGAAAACGGAATCCTGAACGCAAGGCAACATCTGCTTGGCAAACTGGAAAGCCTTTCCGTAAAACAGCATGTCGGCAAGCAGGGTATGGTCACTCCTGTCGGTTTTGTCGAAATTTTCAGAAATAAATAAAAAGGTATTCGGAACGAGATTCCTTCGCTCGTAACGCTTAAGCATGTAATTGGGAATATTATTGGGACGGTATTTTGCTCCTTCTCCAAGGTAAAAGTCCAGCCCAAGCACAATTAGGGTATCGGATACATACATATCCTTGGAGATCCCGGAAATCACAGTTTCAATCCTGGGGACCTTATAATTGGGATAGTAATATTTTAAACGCCGGAAAGCATCTTCAAAATCCTGTCTGATATCCGACAAATCCCCGAAAACACGGTTGACTTCCTGTTCCAACGTATCGATATGCTTATCCCTGGTCAACTTAAAAATACTGCTGTAAAAAGCGCTGTCTGTCGGATATTGAGATTGTATTAAAAAGATTTCAGAGAATATCTCATGTTTCTTAAGGAGTTTAATGAGCTCGGGGCGGGTCTTTACTTTAAGAAATTCCTTGTCGAGGCGCTCAATTTTAAGATTCACGCTGATATTTGAGATATCAGGCGACGGAATACAGCCGTGCTTTTTTTTACAGCCGGAAAAAACCAGTAAGGCGGAAATAATAATGAATGAGAACCTTATTATCTTCATGGTGCGCTTTTAAGACGGCTTGTCCCGATTTTTGACTGATCGACAAAAGTATTTAATTTGCATCATGATGAGGAAATTAATAGTCACTTTATTGGTAATATTTACCGGTTATGCCTGCTTCGCCCAGGTGAAGATCGGTTTGAAAATTTCCCCCGGACTACTCAACAACCGCACCTTTGTCAAATCCGATACTGTAAGCGTAAGTAATACCGGAATGAAATTTAAAATCCCGTTCGGTGTATTTTTTGATTTCCCGTTTACTGACAGGTATTATTTTACGACCGGACTTAACCTTGTCGGGAAAGTGACTGACCTCAACTATAAAATCGGCACTGCTCCTGTTGTACATGAAAAGATCAGGCTTCAATATCTTCAGTTGCCCCTGACCCTGAAATTAATGACGGATGAAATAGCCGTTGACAAGAGGCTCTATTTCCAGTTCGGCCCTTCCCTGGAAGTGAAGATAAGTGATAAAAGTGAATCACAGCCCTATATTACCGACGTACTTTTCGGTGATGTTTCATTCATGTTTTGCGGCGGGATCGATATGAAGATCGGCCCAAATTCCTCAATGATCCTTGGGTTTTCATATAACCGGGGCCTGATCAACGTTGTAAATAAAAGTGCCCTTCCGGCCGACAATTACAGCGTGAAAAACGATATGTTCCTGCTTGAAATTGGGATCAGGCCATAGCTGCAAGTTCCTTGTGCCTGAAACAAGAAACCAGGTGGTCGTTCACCATTCCTATAGCCTGCATATGGGCGTACATTATTGTGCTTCCGACAAAATTGAAACCTCTTTTTTTCAGGTCCTTGCTCAGCAGGTCGGATTCATGGGTAGTAGGTTTTATTTCCTTCAGGCTTTTCCAATGGTTAACCCTGGGTCGACCGTTTACAAATATCCAGATATATTTATCGAAACTGCCGTACTCATCCTGAACTTCCAGAAAACGACGGGCATTATTCACCGCCGATTCAATTTTCAGACGGTTCCTTATGATCTTTTCATTTTTAATCAGGGAATTAATCTTGCGTTTATCATACCGGGCAATTTTTTCAGGGTCGAAACCATCAAAGGCTGCCCTGTAATTTTCACGTCTTTTAAGGATAGTTGCCCAGCTAAGTCCGGCCTGGGCACCTTCGAGCAACAGAAACTCGAAGTGCTTTATTTCATCATGAACCGGAACGCCCCATTCAAGATCATGGTAAAGGACATACTCTTCAAATGAACCCAGGCACCAGTCACATCTTTTCTTTTCCATTTACTTATGTTTAATGTAAATAACTTCCTGCATTGATATCAAAATTACTGCCGGTAGCATGATCAGCCTTTCCGCTGGCCAGGAAGGAGATCATGGGGGCAACATCTTCAGGCATGGTGAGCTTTTCAAGAGCAATATCATTCAAACCATAATCTTCCCCATACTGATCAAAAAACTGTTGAGCCATATCGGTTTTTACAAATCCGGGCGAAACGGTAAATGCTATAATGCCTTTTTTACCGAATGCCCTGGCGATGGATCTGGTTAAAGCTACCACGCCGCCTTTGGATGCGGCATATGCCATATAATCTTCGGTATCACCGCGGAAAGCTGCCCTCGAAGCAATGTTAATGATCCTGCCGGTATGATGTTGTTCGATAAAGTGCAGGATTGCCATCCGGCAAATCAGGGCCAGCGAATTAAGGTTAACCTGCATCGTGATTCCCCAGTTTTTCAGCCATTCCTGCTCTTTACCGAAAATATCTGACTTTAGAGCCACCCCTGCATTATTGACCACAATATCAATGCGACCCAGAACCGCCGTTACTTTTTCAAACAATTC
>JBJKSY010000393.1:0-4048 GCA_046703645.1 Cyclobacteriaceae bacterium | reverse complement strand
GCTTCCAGGGAATATTTTTCTTTAAGTTGATCCGCCGCCTCGACAGCCTTATATAATGTTGCGCCGATAGATAGAATTGTAATGTCCTTTCCGGTTCTCTTAATATCAGGCTCGCCAATGGGTATTTCATAGTATTCTACCGGCACTCCTTCTTCATGGAAAAGTTCCGGGAAGTCATAGATCCGCTGGCTTTCGAAAAATACCACGGGATCGGTACCCTGCAATGCGGAATTCATGAGACCTTTTGCGTCATAGGGTGTAGCCGGGAATACCACTTTAAGACCGGGGATATGTGCAACTATCGACGACCAGTCCTGCGAATGCTGGGCGCCGTATTTTGAACCTACCGATACCCTCAACACCACGGGCATCCTGAGCAGGTCGCCGCTCATTGCCTGCCATTTTGATAACTGGTTGAAAATTTCATCCCCCGCACGCCCCAGGAAATCACAATACATCAGCTCCGGTATAGCCCGTCCCCCGCATAGCGCATACCCTACTGCCGCCCCGACAATGGCGCCTTCCGAGATGGAAGAATTGAATAGCCGAGGATAGGGTAAGGCTTCGGTAAGCCCCCTGTAAACGGCAAATGCTCCTCCCCAGTCCCTGTTCTCCTCCCCGAAAGCGGTCAGGGTCGGATCTTTATAATAACGGTCGAATATAGCTTCGAAAATTCCGTCACGGACATTGTATGCTTTTATCTTGGGAACGGGCTTGTTATCCCGTATCCCGAAACGTTCTTTTCCCATGATCTGTCTTATCCTGGGATTCTCTTCCCTTGAATGGTTAATTTCAGGTTTTCTGTCATCGAAACCTGTTACGGAACCATTGGATAACATGAAATGCCCTATAGCGTCGGGATCCTTATCCAGGTCCATCCTGGGTGAAATAGCAGGATCGGATGCAAGGCGAAGGGCTTTCTCAACGGCCTGTGCTGCATAATTCCTGATATCTTCAAGCTGGGAAGCTGTTGCCACTCCGGCTTCAACGAGCTTTTCGCCGTAGGCACGGATCGAATCCTGGTTTTCCCAGGCATCAATTTCTTCCTTAGTCCTGTATGAAGAAGCGTCAGATGGGCTGTGGCCGCTGATCCTGTAGGTCAGTGTATCCAGAAGCACAGGCCCCTGTTTATCTTTCAGTACCTGGATTTTTCTGCGGAAGGCATCGATCACTGCCAGCGGGTCATAGCCGTCAACCCGTTCGGCATGCATCTGGTCAGGGTTGACACCCGCACCAATTCTTGCCAGCATCCCGAATCCCATGGTTTCTCCGCAGGTCTGACCACCCATGCCGTACTGGTTATTCATGAAATTGAATATGAGAGGAACCCCTCCCTTGTTTTCTTCTTCCCACAGGAACCGGTACTGGTCCATCGTGGCCAGGGAAATTGCTTCCCACACCGGCCCGCAGCCCATCGATGCATCGCCGATGTTCACCACGACGATCCCGTTCTTCCGGTTGATTTTTTTATATAAGGCAGCTCCCACCGAAATATCTGCCGAACCTCCGACGATCGCATTGTTAGGGTAAATGCCGAAAGGAGGGAAGAAGGCATGCATGGAACCTCCCAGGCCCTTGTTGAAACCGTATTCCTTACCGAAAATTTCTGCCAGTGTACCGTAAAGGAGAAAATCTATCGCAAGGTCCTTTGTTTCACCCTTAAAATCCTTTTGTACAACGCCGAGTGTTTTTCCCCGGAAATAATCCTGCATGATCTGGGAGAGCTTTTCCGGGTTCAGCTTTTCAATTACAGAAAGTCCTTTTGCCAGTATCTCGCCGTGACTCCTGTGCGAACCGAAAATATAATCTTCTTCATCCAGAAGGAAAGCCATTCCCACGGCGGCAGCTTCCTGACCCACCGATAAATGAGCAGGCCCGGCATGATGGTAAGAAATTCCATAACATTCACCCTTGGTCTTGATCAGGTTCAGCATGTTTTCGAATTCCCGTATGATGGCCATGTCACGGTATATGTGGAGGAATTCCCCAGGAGTGAAATTTATTTTTTCTTCCCCTACAGTTTTGGAATACTGGTTCACGGGAATCGGCGAAAAACGGATCTCCGACTTTTTCCTGACTTCAAGGGGATCAATGAATTCTACTTTAGGCATGGTTATAAAAAATTAATGAGTATCGAATTCTGAAATTTGACTGACTACTTCTTTAAGGAAAACTGCCGCCGGGGCGCCGTCGACGGCCCTGTGATCAAAGGTCAGGGACAGACCCATCCTGGGGATGAATCCCAAAGTGCCGTCACCCAGATCACCCGGCTGATACGTTATATTATTGACTCCCAGAATTCCAACCTGGGGCGGATTGAGGACCGGGGTGAACATTTCCACGCCAAGGGCCCCCAGGTTGGTAATGGTAAAGGATGCGCCGGACAATAATTCGGGATCGATCGCTCCCTGCTGGGCCTTTCCGGACAGGTCCTTCAGTGCAAGGGACAAGTCAGTAAGGCTCAGACGATCGGCATTACGGAGGGTAGGGACCAGCAGTCCCCGCGGGGTGTCCACAGCAATTCCCAGGTGAACTACGTGATAGAAACGGGTACTGTTACCCATGAAATGGGCATTCATAAATCCCTGAATTTTCAGGGCCCTGATCGTGGCGAAACAAACGAGGTCGTTCAGCGTGATATTGGTGGCGCCCGATCTTTCGGCCTGCATTTTAAATTCTTTTCTCAGGGAGAGTATTTTCCTCGCATCGGCGCTGGAATGAAGGGTAAGCTGGGCTGTATTTTGGAGCGATTCATGCATTTTTGAAGCGATCAGTCGCCTGACATGGGTCAGGGGCTTTTCTTCGAATTCTTCAGTTGAGCCTGATATTTTCAGATTTTTCAGGTCCGATGAAAGGACTTTGCCTCCCTTCCCGCTTCCTTTTGCCGGCAGTTCAATATCTTCGGAATAAGCGATATTCCTTGCCAGCGGCGTGGATTTCGGCGATTTTCCTGCTTTGGCCAGAATATCTCTTTCAAGTATCCTGCCTTCCGGCCCGGACCCGGCAATACCTTTCAATGAAACCTTCATTTTTGCAGAAGCTTTCCTTGCCCTGGGGGAAATTTTTTTTCTTTCGTTGTCTACGTCAATATAAGTCGGTGTCTGCTTCTGTTGATAATCATCTGCTTTTTCCGTTGAATCTTCCTCAACCGATGCAGACATTTTTTCCTCTGCCGAAGAACCGGGGAGAAATTCCTTGTAGCTTTCACCCGGCGCACCAATTACGGCAATGTTGGCCAATACGGGAACCACATCGCCGGGCGAGGCAAAGGTTTCCAATACAATGCCGTCGGCCGGGGCTTCCGCATCGAAGGCGGCCTTGTCGGTTTCATAGGAAAACAGGAGATCCCCCTTTTTTACGGGAGATCCTTTCCGGACATGCCAGGCTGAGAAGAGGCATGTTTCCACGGACTGGCCCTGGCGGGGCATGATGACCGGTGTCGCCATAATTGAAAATAAATTAACTTGTAAACATAAGTTATTACAACTTTTTATAAATTAGCTTAAAAATCAACGAATTGAAGAATAATAAAAACTTGTAATAACAAGTAAATATATAAATTCATTTCCTGAATTTAAAACCCGTGCTCTTTTATTTATGAACTTATGAGTACAATCCCGCAATACAGGCGATTATACGAGATCCTGCGGACTCATATCAGCGAGGGGATCTATGCCGAAGGCGAGCTGCTGCCTTCGGAGAATGATCTCTGCAAGACCCACGGCTTGACAAGGCCTACGGTCAGGCAGGCACTGTCGAAGCTTGTAAATGAAGGTTATATCAGGAAACACCACGGAAAGGGAAGCATTGTCAGGCCCCTTCCAAAAGGGATCGGTATATTGTCTATCGAGGGCACCACATCAAGTATCGGTGCGGGAAAACTGGAAACAAGGATATTATCCAAGCCGGTTTTGGAGCAATGGCCTGAACCTTTTTTTTATGAATTGAATGAAATTGAAAAAGAATCAGGCTGCATATTCCTAGAGAGGCTCAGGATCGTAGATCGCCTCCCGATCTTATACGATGTTACTTACCTTCCCAATATAAA
>JBJKSY010000392.1:0-5531 GCA_046703645.1 Cyclobacteriaceae bacterium | reverse complement strand
GGAGGAATATTACGATCCCACATTGCCCTGGATTTTGCAAGGGTGGACATTACCGGGGACTCAAACTTATTCCAATCTATATCCAGTAGCTGTGCAATGACCCTGGACCCCGATACTGCCTGGATCAGCCAGCAGCAAAAAACAATACCGGAGGATGACTGGAATACGATAGTCGACGACAATGAAACTTACACCTCCATGGCACTGGATACCTTAAAGCAATCAGGGATATCCACCGGGTATATTTCGAGACACAAACGTTACGTCAGGTTCCTGAAAAATGATCATACCGTTTATACCATCGACCTGTGCAGAATGAAAGATGCCTGGGGGATCGTACTTTTCAATGTCAGCGAGGATCCGGTCTTCTGGAGCGGTACGGATATAAGTAAAGAAATGAAAGAGATCTTTAAGAAATGACAAACCATGGATGAAGTACAAATAATTAAGCCTCTGTCTCCAAAGTGCTTCCCGGGTCCCGGATCGAATCACGAAAGGTAAGCTGAATACAGATCCGTTAAGGCGGAATTCCTGTCATGATCAAAAATATGCTGGTGGAATTCACTTAGCTTGGTCATAAGTGCAATCGCATCGCCCAGCTCCTTATCCGAAAGGTTTCCCCTTATCAGCTTCGACACCTGGAATAATTCCGCAAATACCTGCACGATACTCAAACGACCTTTATCCGTCAGGCGTACCTGTTTGGACCTTTTATCCTCTTCATCGGCATATTCATAAATTAATCCCTTACCGATCAGTCTTTTGATCAGTTCTGTTCCGGTGGTAATTTCAATCAGGTGGCGGTTGATCAGCTCACTTTTTGACATATGGTCTTCCTTAAGAAGTGTTGCCAGGAAGCCGAATTCATCCATGGTCTTGAAAGGTGAATTCCTGAATACCTGCTTCACATAACGGTTGGCGAACCTGTATAAATTGGTGACCAGTGTCGAGAATTCCACCTCCGGGATGGATTTATAGTCAAGGTATTCCTTTTCCGAGAGTTTACGGTCCTTATCCGTTTTAAGAGGCACTTCAAACATTTTATCTTTCAGGTAAACGGAAAAAGACCGGATATCGGATTTGTTATGTGTATCCACATACTCATCGATGTGCTTAAGCAATTCCTGAAGCAGGATCAGTTTATCAGACATTTTAAAACTTCCTTTAAACAAATTTAGTTTAATTTCGTATTATATTTATGTTTTTAATACAATATTGTATTAATTTATTGTTATTCTAAATTCAAAAAGCATGGAAAAGATGCCGACCGGCCCGACTGCAGGCTTAAAGGATGTTGCTGTGCTGGAAAAGGTCTCCAAGAACTTTGAAACCGGGGAAACAACGATCACAGCTTTAAAAGAAGCAAGTATCCGTTTTGAAAGTCATAAGCTCACGCTGATCCTTGGGCCTTCCGGGTCAGGAAAAACAACTCTTTTATCCATCCTTGGAAGTGTTATTTATCCAAGTTCTGGCGAGGTATGGATAAACGGGGAGCTGGTGAACGATCTTAATCCAAACCAACTGGCCAGGCTAAGGCTGAACAATATTGGTTTCATATTTCAGTATTTCAATCTGATCTCGCCTCTGAATGCCCTGGAAAATGTAATGCAACCCCTTTTACTTATGGGCAAAGGAAGGCCGGAAGCCCTGAAGCTGGCAATAGATGCTCTCGGTCGGGTGAACATGACAGAACGCAAATCCAGTCTTCCGAAAATGCTGAGTGGCGGAGAGCAGCAGCGTGTAGCCATTGCCCGTGCCCTTGTCACAGATCCATCGATCATTCTTTGTGATGAACCCACGGCATCTCTCGATCATACGAGTGCGGCTTCGGTTATGAAACGGTTAAAAAAGCTTTCGGAAGAAGGCCGTGCCGTGATCGTGGTCACCCATGATCAGCGCCTGAAATCCTTTGCCGACGAAATTGTCTATATCGAGAACGGGGAACTCACCGATTACCCGCCAGATGAAACCGAATTATAAAATAATATTATGAATATTCTTAAAAATCTAAAAACTGTCATCTTCATTGTCATTCTGTTTTCCCTGGGGGCCTGCCAGGGGAAAAATAATGTTACAGGTTCAGGTTCCGGCGCTGATGGCGGAAAAGCACAGGCTTTTGAGGGAGATTCCATTCAACGGGTCGTAGGTGTGGGCATCATCGTTCCGCAGGACCTGATTACGCAGTTGGCAGTACAATCCTCCGGTGTAATCACGGAAATCTACAAGCATGAAGGGGAAAACCTCAAAACAGGCGATATTATCCTGAAGCTCGATGATACCGATGAAATGTTGAATCTGCGTAAACTCAAGGCACAACGACAGACACAGGAATACGAGCTCAGGTCGTCGAAGGCAGCCATCGGGGAATCGCAGGTTTCACTTTCCCGGGAAGAAGACAGATTGAAGACAGCCGTGAATCTCGTCAGAAACGGTGCGGTCACCAAAGAAAGCGTCGATGATCTGAAGACCCAGGTTGAGACCCGGCGGCTGGAACTTGAACAGAAGAAGGAATCCTATGAAGCCGCCAAATCGAGGATCGATGAAATTTCCATCGAGATCTCACAGGCAGAAGAAACCCTGAGTAAAAAAACACTCAGGGCACCTGCCGACGGAATCGTCCTTCATCTCTTTGTTCCGCAATTCAGTACAGTGAGCGCCTACCAGGAGGTTGCCAGTTTCGCTCCTGCCGGACCTGTGATCGCCCGCTGTGAGATTGACGAAATGTACGCCGGGAAAGTCCATACAGGTGAGAAGGCGGAGATCAGGAATATCGGTTTCAGCAGGATCATAGGAACCGGCACCGTAATTCAAACCTCCCCTTACCTGAAACAGAAATCCCTGTTCATTGAAAACACGACCGACCCGCAGGACAGCCGTGTGAGGGAGGTAAGGATCCGTATTGATAACCCTTCAGGATTATTGTTCAACAGCCGGGTAGAATGCAGCATTTCCACCGATTAACAAAATTCCCATGATTAAAACCGCGATCAAATTCATTCGGTATGACAAGGCAAAGAGCATAGGGGTTATCATTGGCATTGTTGTCAGTACCTTCCTGATAGGACAGCAGATAGGAATATTGAGTTTCCTGATGGACCTGATGGGAGGAATTATCAACAATGCGAACACCTCTGAAGCCCAGGTATGGGTGGTCGACAATAAAACCATCAATGTGAATAACCTGGCGAGTCTTGACAGCCGGAAGGTCAACGAGCTGATGAGCATTCCCGGGGTTGAAAATGCATTTCCCATTTTCCTAGGAGCAGGAATCGCCCATTTTTCCAATGGCAAAACTGCACCGGTCAATATCATCGGAAGTAGTCCTCCCCTCTTCGTTGCAGGTCCCAACCGGGGAAAGATCAATAAAGGAAATCTGGAAGACCTGGTATCTCCATATGCCATTTCAGCGGATCTATTTGATGCCCAGACTTTCGACAGTCCGACGGATGTGGGAACCCGGCTGGAGATCAACAACAAGACTGCCATTATAAAGCTCCAAACCCGCAATGCCCGTGGATTTGGAGGTTCCTATTTTTATACAACGCTTGACAGGGCCCGATCCTATTGCAATGCATCCCCTTACTCAGTAAGTGCCATCGGGATAAAGGTCGCTCCGGGTCACACTCCCGAGGAAGTGGTGAAAAACATAAACAAAGCCATCCCTGAAATAAAAGCCTGGACAGCTTCCAACCTGCAAAAATCCACGGTGCGATTCCTTGTGATAAGTTCTAATATCGGGTTCAGCATCGGCTCTCTTGTCATCTTTGCCATTCTCAGCGGGTTTTTCATTATCGGGCTTACACTCTTCTCGGCAGCCATGGACAGGATCAAGGATTACGGAACTTTAAAAGCGATCGGCGCCAGCAATTCCTATATCACCAGGCTGATCATTCTTCAATCGCTTATATTTTCCCTTACCGGATTCACCATTGCCTATTTATTGCTGGCAGGTTTCAGACAGGGGGTCGCAAAATCAGGGCTGCTTTTCAACCTCGACCCTGTAACAATCCTCAACCTTTTATTGGTGACCGTAGTGATCTCCCTGGGCAGCACCTATTTCTTTTCTGTTAAAACCATCCGAAAGGTTGAACCGGCATCAGTATTTCGCATTTAAATATTTGGTTATGAAAACAAATTCTGGCTTCAGGTTTATAATAATTCTTACATTCTGCGCCCTGATCAGTATCTATGGAGTCAAGGCACAGGAGAAAATCACGTTGACACAGGCGGTAAACAAAGCGTTGACCGTTCATCCTTCCATAAAGAGCAGTGAGATGGCCTATGAATCCGCGCAATGGAATCTTAAAGCCGAAAAAGCTGACCTCCTTCCCCTTGTCAGTGGAGGGGCTTCACTTCAGAATAATCTTGTAATTCCCAGCACTCCGGTTCCCCTGGGGGCTCTGCAGGGTCAGGGCGATCCCAACCAACTGACTTATATTAAATTCGGGACAAACTGGCAATCGATCATCGGGTTGTCATTACGATATGATCTTTTGAATCCGGAGAAGAAACAACAGATCAAGGGCCAGGAAGAAAAAATGCTGCTCGCCGGGCTTGACCTTGAAGGGAACAGGATAAAAACTAAAATTGCCGTTTACAAAGCCTATGCCGATGTTGTTTTATCTGCAGAACAGCTTAAATATGCGGCGGAAGACACCCTCCTGAATTATCGCGAATCGGCCCAGGCTGAAAGACTTTTCCATGATGGAAAAATTAATCAGGCGGCCCTGAATAATTCAAGACTTCAGTTCAGCCAATCGTTAAGCCGGTACAATGCTGCACAGGGGGTATATAACCAGTCCCGTATAGAATTATCCTACCAGGTAGGAGATGATCCGTCCGGAAAACTTCCGACAGCAGCGGACAGCCTGGAATCATTGACGAAAATGCTGGATACCCTTGACTTGAATAACCCATCGGTACTGGCATCGATCGAATACCGAAAATTAATGACACGAAGTTCCGAAGACAGCATTAAAAGCAGGATGCTTCAAAGAATGATGCTTCCAACCATCGCTTTTACCGCTAATTATGGAAGCGATTTTTATCGCAACGAGCTGACTCCATTTGACGGCAGGTACTGGTACGGAAACAGTAATATCGGGATCACGCTGAATCTCCCGATCACAAAAGACATTAACTACCAGCGGAAATTACTGGCGGCTCGTGCTTCCGACAAGCAGAACCTGTACGACCTGGAGGATCTTGAGAACAGAAAAAAATCAGAGCTTGAAAAGGTTATTCAAAATATGGATACCTACAGGACTGATATGTCACAAAGAAAATCCGAAATAGCGCTTTCTCAGGATAATTTAAACATAGAAGATTCTCTTCTTACGGCCGGGAAAGTTTTACCGGTAGATGCAGAGAATGCAAGGCTTATATATGCAAAAGCCAGGGTTGATTATCTGCAAGCCGCCTATAATTATATCCTTGCCAAAATAAACATTATGGAACTCACTGAAGATTGACCAGCTTCACAAATGTACAAGTGGTACACTTCGCTCTGACCCACAGTGCCTGGCTGGAAG
>JBJKSY010000391.1:0-4597 GCA_046703645.1 Cyclobacteriaceae bacterium | reverse complement strand
TAGAATCGGCTGTCCGGGAAATTTATTACCTTTATTCATGTCATAAATGTTTTTCGACAATTCAAATATGACATAAAGGGTGGAGTTTTTTTTACTTCACCCTTCCTATTTTAGTCGGACAATAGTGTTTTAAATTATATAATAATATAGTTTTTTTAATTAATAAACACATTTCATAAATTGAACTCTTTTCGATTATTTACTCTATCAGTTATTGCAATTTTTTCCTTCTCCTTTAATACTTATTCTCAAGTATATAAACTTGAATTAAGGGATTGCCCTGATTTGTTTACAGATGATTTACCTAATATGGGAATGTTAATTTTTATTGACTTTGATAATAATAAATTATATGCAATAGAAAGTGTATTCAAGAAAAAAATTAACGGAACTGATACATCAATTTATCCAGTTAAAAGAAAGATTATTATTAGTAACGGGAAAAGAAATAATCAAGGAATTTTATATTTTGTAAATGATAAATATGAATTTCAATTTACCGAGAAATATGTATATGAATATTTTTCACCAAATAAAATTACAAATAGATTTAGCGGTCGTTCAAGAATGTGTATAATTTCCCGACGAGAAGTAAACCGATCAGAAATAACTGGGTCTGGTTTTTAACAATTTCTTATCTTATCTTATAATTCAGAAATTTCAACTCCATCCCACCGCACTGTTATATAATTTGACGTTATGTGTAAATATAAATAAGTAGCTTAAAATTTCATCAAATAACTTACATCGCTACTGAGGTGAACTTTACCGGTACAGTATAATAATTTTATATGTTCTGATTCTGATTTCATAAATTCATTAAAGCTTGGGGCTTTAAGATCAGTTTTGTTAAAAATCACGAAAAGCCCATATAATTTATTCTTGCCATGACTTCTCTGAATCATAATTTTGTTTAGATTATTTAATTTTTCCAAATCAGCCCTATAGGATGCTATATCTTTATTCTTTATCCCCTTTTCGTTTCTGCAGAACTTTAATTCGATTACGAAAACATTGCCGCCAAATTCAAAGCTTTTTGTACGATACTTTTCATATTTGATTCCCTTAGGTGATATAATTACGTTAACAGAATGAAATATACTTAGATCTGCAGTGTCTAGAATCGTAATATCAGGAATAATCGAAAGTTTATCTTGATCATCGAAAAATTTTAATTCAGAATGAAGTTGGCTACCACGAATACCCTTATCCATGGTATCCAAATTATCATGAAAAAGTAAATGAATTTTTCGAAATACATGACATTGTAAATCTTCTTCAGTTAATATCATACCTTGGGCATATTCGTATTCATGTTCAAGTTCACGAATCTTGTCGATTATTTTCTTTACTATTTACATCTTATTATTTCCTAGTTAAAAGTTACTGCATATTTAACATAACGCAATGAACATTATATAACAAATCCAAGGAATTCCCGTAATACGGAGCGCAGCGGAGTATTTAACATAATTCCCGTTATCGGATCAGCCGAGGTCACGAGGCTGTACGATAACATTAGGAATTATGTTAAGGGAATTCCGTCGTGGCTTATTTCTTGCCGATTGTTGATTATATAATTTTATATTTTGCTTAACCAGCAAGCTGTGTCGCTAACCTCACGTAATTATTTTTGTTTCCACTGTTTAAAACCGTTTTATTCCTGCAGCCTATTATACACGTAATGTGCGGTCTTTTCTCCGGTCACATGATTTTTTGAATATTCTTCCAAATAAAGAATTTTCCCGTCATCTGAGATTTTATACATCTCTGAAACAATGAGTTCCCTGGGAACGCCGTCCTCTTCATAATTTACTTTATAAACGAGTGTAAGCGTTTTGCCATCAGCCGACCAGGAGGCTTGCTTTGTATATGTCTCTGCATCACGCTTCTCCGTTTGTTCCTGACCGTTGAGATTAAAAATTTCATCCGAGGTTGACCAGTCATTACTTCCGGCACGCTTGTATATATCCGCGTAAATGAAAGTCTCTGCATTCTGCCTGATATCCCTTATAACAATTCCGTCATAATTGGAATCGACTTTTCCGGGGCTGCTTTGGGATTTATCGAATTCCCATTTGCCTGAAAAATCAACTAGTGATTGAGCGCTTAATCCACATGAAATAAACATAAAAAAGAATATGCATGCGGTACTTGAAGGCAGAAAGCTTCCGGAGTATACGTTTAGGCTAGGTTTCATAGGGTTTGCAATTACAGGTTAAAAAGTCTGGCGTAATTTCTATATTCTGCTCGTATTATCCAAATGATATTGATCCATAGAGATTTAAAAAATCAAATATTTCATAGGCAATCAATTCCCTATTGTATCCGAAATAATACCGAATACATTTATTTTATTTCCTGATAATTCTTTCCGGCATCTTCCAGCACCAGCACCCAGTCCTGCCCGTAACCTGCCCTGGGCGGCTTGAATTCTTTCCAACCGGTATTCTGCATTAGTCCGATATCGGTAATTTTCCCGTTCCTGGGATCATACCAGTAACCATGTAATTCTTTACCTTCGATCCTGCTCATATCCAGTTGAAAGGAAAGACCTTCTGCTGAATACACATAGGCGTAATCTTTACCTCTTGTCGCCTCAATCCTTTCTGAAGGGCAAAGATCATTTTCTCTTATAAGTGACTGGTCGGGAACCCGCTCCAGCATCGGATGGGATTCCATCAGCTTGTGTACAAAGATCATCTGATTTGCCCCCGGAAGATTCAGGGCCTCCTGCCAGTAATGATGCGGCCCGTTAACGGCCGGGTGATCGGGTGAATAGAATTGCCATATATCATGACAACCATAGGTATGGCCGAAAGCCCCGGCAAACAATTCTAGGTAAGCGTATTTCCTGACATCATATGCGCTGCTTGTGCCCAGGTCCTGGACGTTAAAACATACCGGGTGGTCCTCATACAAAGGTTCGGCATCCATGACCGGCCTGACAGGCGTACTATTATATACGTTGAAGATCTTTTCATAACCTTTGGAATCCCTGCAATGACCGTTCTGAAACATATTTATGCTGAACAGTGAATCCTGCCCGAACCAGGTTGCCGATCCGCGTTCACATGGCTGCGGGTGGAATCCTATAATTGCCTTCCCTCCTGTCGCTTCCATGATGCCTTTGGCCATGGCATGCCAGATTGCCACGTCATTTTCATTTCTCGGGTTCCTGTCACCGCCAAGAATCCATATAATATTAGTTTTGTCTCTATAGCGGTTCCCGATCCATCGGCCATAAACTCGGGCATTTTCCACATTGAATATTTCAGGTCCGACACCCCAGGTGTCCTTATTGATCTTATCGCCCCAGGTGGGTAACAATCCAATGTTCAGGTGAAAATGATCTGCCCTGTCGATTATATAATCCACCTGCCGGAAGTAGGCTTCATTGGGTTTTTCCGGGTCATCATTTATAAGCGGTAAATCGCCATAAGCATTTGGTGTATGAAGGCCATCCAGTTCCGCAAGCACTACAGCCTGTATCACGGTAAAACCTTGTTCTGAACGATGTTCAAGGTACTGATCCGCATCTTCCCTGTTCAAACGCTGAAATAATTCCCAGGCTGTGTCGCCCATCCAGAAAAAAGGCTTCCCGTTTTTCAGCAAATACCTGTGATTACTGCTTATGCTGAACTGTGCCGGAACCATGGACGGCAGGAACAGGCAGAGAAATAAAAAAATCAGTTTTTTCATTTTCGGAAATTTTATTTTACAGGAAGAGTGCAAAGCGGAAATTCAGGATACAGTAATTCTTACCGTGAATTATTTACTTGGTTTCAATATTCACTACACCGTTGGCGGCCCTTGAACCATACAAGGCGGCCTGGGTGGAAGGAAGTTTAGTGATCCTGAAGATCGTACTGGGCGGCAGGAAACTGACGTCATTCATGGCGACACCGTCTACAACGATCAGGGCTGCATTGCTGTATTCAATTGATTTTGTGCCCCTGAACTCAATTGCCTTGTGACCGTTTTCAAAGATTATGGTAGCCTCAGGCAATGCATATTTTATGGCGTCATAAGCATCTGTGAACTGGCTGAACTGGTTGTTATTCTTCCATAAATGATTAACCCCATAATCCAGGTTCTGCCGGGTCATATATCCCATTTTGATTACTTTATCCATGGATTGGTCATCTGTATGCAAATAAAGATTGATAACCAATGAAGTATCGGATTCATTTATCTTTTTACTGTAAGGAACAAAAACCGGATCTTTTATCTTAAGGACATCATTGTCTTTGACTTCCAGGCTGAAATGTCCCAACTCATCCGTGTAGGTTGAATTCCCGGACTTCATGGCTTTCACAAAGACATGGTTGACAGGAAATTGTTCAAAGGCCTGAACAGTGCCGGTCAGCATGTGAGTTTGGGCGACACTATTCGCAGAAAAAAATAATAGTAAAATTAAAGGGATAAAAATCAGGTTCTTTTTCATAGTCCTGAATGAATTAGTGATAGGTTAAAATTACTCATAAAAAAAGATTCCCTGAATATTATACGGGTAACTTTGGGGATTATCTGAAATATCAATCAATATTTCATTAAATTTCGGCGTTTTTAAAATTCCGGTCCTGTCAGTCAAATT
>JBJKSY010000390.1:0-4147 GCA_046703645.1 Cyclobacteriaceae bacterium | reverse complement strand
AGCCCGTATGCATAATTATAGCTGCCGTCGGTTCCGAGACGGCTTGTAAACATGCCTCCTGCATAACTGTAAGGATTTAATATCCTTCTTCTGACCCGTAAAACCCCGAAATTTTCGTAAGGTATTGTGTCAGATCTTTGAGATTGCATATCCAGGAATCCTAAATCCCAGGCTCCGATACGACCGACAAGCCGGGTTCCCCCAAAGATGGGCACAGGGCTTCCACTATTGGTCAACCCGATCTTGCGGCTGTAAAATAACCTGCTCTGGCCCCCGGTTGAAAAATTAAATATTCCGGCCCTTTCCTGGAAAAATTGCCTTTTTTCAGGATAAAAGATGGAAAAACGGCTCAGGTTGATAAGCTGATCATCGGCTTCCGCCTGGGCAAAATCCGTATTTACCGTAAAATCCATCGTAAGGTTATTGGTTATGGAATATTTTATATCCCCGCCGATCTCCTTCTGGAACTCATTTTTCCGGACATACGCGGAATTCGTTTCATTCAGTTCATGCCATTCATTGAACCCGCCCAGGAGATACGGGGTAAGGTATACCCGCTTCGTCGGTTTTATTCCCTTAATGATGATTTTTTCAGCCACGGAAGGCTTTAAAAATGACCAGTCTGTTTCAGGCTTAACGGCAGGAAATACGTCCCTTTCCGATATTCGGGCTATTTTTCTTTGCACTATTAAGCCCATGATGACAATACCGTCCTTTTCCTGGAACCGTAGACTTGAGAAAGGTATCCTGATCTCAGCGAACCACCCCTGGCCGTTAACCACCGCCTTGGCATCCCAGTAGGTGTTGAAATCAAAATTTAAAAATCCGCCTCCCAGGACAGTGCCGGCGGTGGCATCATTTGTAACAGCCACGTCATTCCTTATTCCCGCCGGCGTGGTTGAAAAAACATACCCGTTTTCATTATCGTTGTAGGTATCCAGCATGATCTCAAAATGATCGGAACCGTTTAGCTTGTCCCGGTATAACGATTTTATCCGGATACCGGAAGCAACACTGTCGTATGCCCTGATCGATCCGTAAAAGTATTTATTGTCATAGGCAAACCGGATTTCCGTACGCTGTGTGGCAGGTGCTCCTGCATTCGGTTCGAACTGGATTACCGGAACAGGGGCGATCGCATCCCAGCCGGCTTCATCCGGCATTCCATCAAATTTTATGCTTTCTATCCTTGAAATTACCAGGGTATCGGCGGGCTGACTGAAACCGACGCCATATTCAAATAAAAATATAATTGAAAGAACAGATATTGATAACCTTCCGGACCGTGCAATTCCATTTATTCTTACCATACCATTAAATTTGCGATTGTTTGAATCAGCCTTAACATTCGCAATCAATTTATTCAAATTGGCATACCTGTATTTGTACAAATGATTCAGATCTTTTACCTCATGATTCAATTTTTTATGTGTTTTCAGCCAATTTTATTCCCGGGATAGATTATATAATAAATTATTTATGATTACCTTTTAAATGGAATTGAGCTTTATTTTTGATCGTTATTTTTTTTGTTTTGATGAATAGACTATTTCCATTTTTTTTATTTTTTTTGCCTGCCTTTACCGCTTTTTCCCAGGAGCCTGAAATCCAATTCGAAAGGATCTCAGTCCAGCAGGGTCTTACGGATCATTCTATTAATTGCATTACCCAGGACAGCTATGGGTTCATGTGGATAGGGGGCTCAAACGGACTTTACAAATATCACGGGTACGATTTCACCTCATATGTAAAAGAAACAGGATGCAGCAGATGTCCCGGTTTTAGGAGCGTATATTCGATAAGTGTTGACCGGCTTGGTTTTCTATGGATCTTATCCGATACAGGAATTTCGATTTTTGACCCTGAAAGTGAAACCTTGTTGCCGGTATACCAAATTTCAATTGATAGCCTTTATGTCAATTTCAGAAAAAAACCGAACATTTTACTTGATCATAACGGGAATTTATGGGCCCCGGAACTGAATGCGGTACTGAAAATATCATTAAAAAAAAACCTGGCTAAGCCCTTATCGAAAGATTATATATTCAGTGAAAGCCCGGATAACATCTACCTGTCTGACAGGATTGCATTACCTGATTCTTCAATTCCCGATGCCAACCTCATCACTGCACTATATGAGGATCATAAGGGAAATATACTTGCAGGTAGTCAATTTGGATTGTTTTTTTTAGAAAACGGGCGCGGAAAATTTACCGAAATCAATAATACAACGGATTCACGCCTTCAGCCGCATTTAAATGATATTACCGCGATTGATCAGGTAAACGACAGTATTTACCTGTTTACTGCTGAGAATAAGATTTGTTTCATGGAATACGCGGGCAGGGAGCGCGGAAATTCTTCAATTCAACTGACATTCAGAAAGATCATCGGAAATCAATCGCCGATGTCCCTGAAAGTGGACCGCCGCGGAAATATACTTCTTGGAACCTATCAGGAGATCTACAGAATTGTCCCTGATCTGAAAACATACAACCTTCGTTTCGAATTGCTCGATAAAAATATTAACGATCCCGAATACGTCGGATATACCAAGGAGATACGGGATATTTTTGAAGACAGAACGGGTGTAATATGGACCGCGCAGGATTATTATGGAATAACAAAATTCAACCTTGACCGTTCCGGATTCGCTTCATATAAAAATTTGATAATCAATAATTTCGGTAGCTCCGATATTAACCCGATTAAAAAAGATGATAAAGGGAACCTGTGGATCGGCACCTACGGGGGAGGTTTATACAGGATTCATTTGAATAATTATAAGGTCGAACAATTTGACCTGGCCGGTCATAAAAACAAGATATTCTGCATGACGCAATTCCGGGAAGGTACAAGTTATGTAGGGGTTTCTGAAGGTGTATTGGAATTTAATGCCGGATCAGGGACTTCCAGAAATTTTTTGCCGGCGGGACCAGTATCCGACCGGTTAATGAAATCTGCAGTAATGGATTTATTGCTGGATAATAATGATCTGTATATTGCCGGCAGGGATGGATTATATGTATATGATATAAAATACAAAAATCTAATAAGTTTATCTTCTTCAGGGAGGGACTCATTAAAAAGCAATATCCGGATTGGATCGCTTATAAAATTGAGAAACGGGGATATCCTGGTCAGCACGGCTTCAAAGGGAATTGATCAGATTTTGATCAATCCTGCTCATAATAAATTGTTCCTGAAAACGGTGGTCCCTGATATACTCTTATCTGAAAACGGCATCAATTTACTGGCAAAGCATCGTCTATATGAAGGTAAGGAAGGATTACTCTGGATAGTTGATTATTCGGGGCTTCACAGTGTTAATCTGACCACATCCGAAGTGAAAAACTATAAGCTGCTGGATAAAATCAATTATCCTGAAGCCTGGTCCATAACAGAGGATATCCAGGATAACCTATGGATCGGAACTCATTATGGATTATGCCGATTCAATAAACAAACCGGGAAGGTTACCCTGTTTACGAAGGAAGACGGCCTTCCGATCACTATACACGGACTCAATTCTGTGTTCAGGGACAATGACGGAAAACTGTATTTTGGAGGGATCGGAGGCTTTTATGATTTTTATCCGGACAGGCTTAAAAAAAACGATTCCGTACCGGATGTATTAATTACCGGTATTTATTTGTTCAATAATCCCTTGAAGATCGGGGAGGACAAAAGCAGTCTTTTGTCAGGGAATACACCTTATATTCATTCGTTAACACTCAAATTCAACCAGAATGACCTGTCATTCAGGTTTGCCGCCCTAGACTATAACCAGACGCTTAAGAACAGGTACTCTTATAAACTTGAAGGTTATCAGGATGAATGGATTGAAACGGATGCCAACCACCGGATTGCCCGGTTTACCAACCTTGATCCCGGTACTTATATTCTCAGGGTTAAAGCATCCAATAATGATAATGTCTGGAATAACCGTGGAACCGCTTTACAGATCATCATTCTGAAGCCCTGGTGGTCGACATACCTGGCCTTGTCAGCCTATGCGATTATTATAATTTCATTGATTATTAGATTTATAAGATGGCGGTTATGGAATTTAAAGAGGGAGAAGATTGAATTGGAAAAGCTGGTTAAGCTCCGGACCAATGAAATTGAAAAACAAAATGAGGAAATA
>JBJKSY010000389.1:0-1850 GCA_046703645.1 Cyclobacteriaceae bacterium | reverse complement strand
CGGAATTGAAGAGGTCCATGGCCTTCCTGGCAACGGTCTGGGATTCCTTTTCCGGTATCTGCCTTATAAGTTTTTCTATCTTTTCGCCATTGTCCCTGATGAAGTTACGAAGCTGGTTTATCAGTTTTTCGCGCTGGTCGTACAGGTGATTATAATTGGCCTCAAGAGTTTTGATCTTTTCCATCATTTCATTGATGATCGCCCTGGATTTCTGGTCACTGGTTTCAATAATGGATTTTGCCTTTGCCCGTGCTTCGTTTACGATCTGATCTGCCTGCATGCGGGTAGCCTTAAGCTGAAGCTCCGATTCCTTCTTGGTTTGTTCGATCAGATTGGCACCGGTATCTTCCGCCGTTTTGAGGGTCTTGAAAAGAGAATTTTCAACTTCCCTTAATTTTGCCAGCTCCCGCTCACTGGTTTCCAGCCTGACCTTCAACTCCTTGCTCTCATCCAGGACCCTTTCCCATTCCTGGGACAGGGATGATAAATAGGCGCTAACTTCATCTTTATCAATTCCCCGGAATGCTTTCTGAAATTCCTTTTGCCTGATCTCGAGAGGAGTAATTTTCATTTTTGAAAATTTAATGTTACAAAATAAAATATCTTTTCCGTTTAACCACAGTTTTTAAGGGTGTTTTTTCATTTATTTCCCGCGATTTCCTCCTATTAATCTTAATTTTCAGGGAACAGTTCCATCTTCATGAAAATTTATCTGCCAGACGATAGCCGTCCTGTCATCACTTGCGGAAATAAGCCAGTTATTCCATGTTGACCAGTAAAGCCTGTTGACTGAAGTGATATGGCCTCCGTGCCGGGCATGATCGATCACCTTTAAAAGCCTGAAATCCCGGGTCCGCCAGATCTTGATCGTTTTATCAAGACTGCAGGTGGCAAAATATTCCTTATCGGGGCTGTAACATATATGGTTGATGGCATACATATGAGCAATTATGGAATCCACGGACTGATAGTCCTTACCTGTATCCCAGATATTCAGGCGGGCATCCCTGCCCCCGCTTAGAAGGTACCGGCCATCGGGGGAATAACATAGAGAAAAAACGGAATTGTTATGGGCTTTGAATTCCTTTATCAGTTTGCCGGTTTTCATCTCATAAATTCTTATGAAGTGATCACTGAAGCCTGCTGCCATATGGCCGGCGGATGAACAGGATGAAATAACACGGGCAGATTTGACGGAAGCTTTCACACTTTGAATTACCTGCAGTGTATCAGGGTTGAAAAAAACGAGATTTCCATCGCCGCAGGCAGCTACCAACTGACCGGCATAAGAATGAATATCGAATATGGCCGCACCGGTTAATTTTAGAGAGGCTATTTCCTTTCTGCTGGCGACATCGATCACGTGTACGCCTTCATAGTTATGGCCAATAAATAACTGCCCCCGGTCCGGCATGAAGCAAATGGCATATATTGAATTCGGAACACGGGCAACGGGTATTCCATCCGATTTTTCTTCCAGGTCCCATTGAACCACCATTCCGTCACCAGAACCCGTAAAAATCAGGTTTCGTACAGGTCCGGGTGACAATGTATAAAGTGCATCGCGATGTCCTGAAAAAACATGTATTTTATTTACTTCGATTTTCGGCATACTTTTGGGTAAATGACGAGGTTCAGTTCACAGGAAAATTGGGAATTTGATCCGGGTAGTTAATATGCCTTTGGTAAAAATAGAAAATATTAATGAGGATTGTGCCTGGGCTTTATGGAAAATCGGCGAGGACCGGGAGGACCTGCTTTCACAGGTAGTTCTATCGCAGGAGGAACAGGAGGAACATGGCAGGATCACCAATGCCAGAAGGGAACTGGAGTGGCTGGGGGCCAGGGTA
>JBJKSY010000388.1:0-2267 GCA_046703645.1 Cyclobacteriaceae bacterium | reverse complement strand
AAGCTTTCCCTGAAACTACGGCTGTTCAGTCATGGGAGCTAATGGTCGGCCTGCCGCCTTCTGCTTTTTTTAAACACCCCGGATACAGGCCCGGACAAGCCGTTGCCGGCAATTTATATAAATGCGGAGATGGATTATCCAGACCTCATTACCTTTCCTGGCAGCCGGTTAATACCCCGGCCCCGGATTACCACCGGCCTGAATTCTTTTCCCCTATAGAATTTCAATCCTGATACCGCTTAAAGGGACAGGAATTTTCCACGAAACAGGCCATGAATGACGTTTTAGGCGTCCTCCAGCCGGTTTTATCCATTAATGACAACAACCGGCCGGTCAATAGTGGCCGGGGAGGAGAAGCGTTAAAATATTTCATGAACAAAGAAAAATTTCCTATAATAGTACTCCGATTTTTAAAAGAAATGATTTTTTTAAAACCTTAAACCTATGTCAACCCAATTCGTTCCCGACAAAAAAAACCTTTACCGCCTTCCCTATTCCATGAATGACAACCCGATAGGCTGGCTGGAAGTAACGGATATCTGTAATATAAAATGCAAGGGTTGTTATCGCCTTGTAATAGGGGAAGGACATAAACCCCTAGAACAGATCAAGGAAGAAATTCTTTTCCTCAGGAAATGGAGAAATTGCGACGGGATTTCCCTGGCTGGCGGTGAACCTGTCCTTCACCCGGATATCCTGGAAATTATTTCCTTTATCAGGGGACTTAATATGAAGAGTGTCATGCTGACAAACGGTTATGCACTCAACGATAAAATACTGGCCGATCTTAAAAAAGCCGGTCTTTTCGGATTGAGCTTCCATATCGATGTGACACAAACCAGGCCGGAATTCAAAAAACAGAAAATCGAAAGCGAGGTCGATCTGAATGATATGCGCCTGAACCTGGCGAAAATGGTTAAAAAATTCGGTTTCTATGCGCATTTCGGTATCACCGTTACACCCTGGAACCTGCATGAGGTACCGGTTATCATTCAATGGGCTATTGACAATGTGTTGCTTGTCAATGGGATCTCGCTGATCATTTACAGGGGCATGCCGGTCATGCCCGGCGTGGAATACTTTGTCGGAGATAAAAAGATAGATGTGAAGCTCGGGAGTTTAGGGTATACGGTAGATAAGGATGAATATGATTCCATTAAGGTTAAAGCCCAGGATGTTTACGCCGTTATCAAGGAACATTTCCCTGATTATGATGCAATGGGCTATCTCGGAGGGACCTATGATCATACTTCATTTAAATGGTTATGGGGAAGCATTCTTGCGAATACAAAAGGAAAGACCTTTGGTGCCATTGGCCGGAAGACCCTGGAACTTGCTCAATCATTTACACATTTTACACACGGCACCTTCCTTGTTTATCCCAAGGGCCGGATCGGCAAATCACTATTCCTGATGAGCATATTTGACGCTAAAGTCCGGAAAGCATTCGGGAAATTCCTCAAATATGCCCTGGTGAATCCCATCAGGTTCTTTTACCCCATGAAATCCATTGGCATCGGGATGGTACAGGCGCCAGATATGCTGCCGGATGGCAGGATAGATATGTGCGACGATTGTCCTGATATGTGTGTATTCGAAGGGAAACTTGTAAATTCCTGCCGCCTGGATGAATGCAGGCTCTACGGAGGACTGATGCATATTCATGTTGATAAAGAAATAACTCAGAATTCCAAAGAGAAACTTGAGGAAGTGCATTCAGAACAATAATCCTGATCCAATCAGACTATTGCTGATTATTGAAAATAAATATTAATTTTCACCAGTTATAAAATTTTGACTGGCACGGTTTTAGCTGCAATTGTCTTAATCTGAGAAAAATTGTAATTAGTTTAATAATAACTTTTATAATTGAAATAATTTACCGGATTAATTATATTGCAGAGGCATTTTGCTGATTTTTTTCTGTTGATTTTTAGTGAATTTTTGGAGCAGCTATCAGCCTGAATGTCAGAGATCAATAATCTTATTATGAAGAATCATTGTGGGAAGTTTTTTGTCTATGGGTTTTCAATCCCAGGTGATCCGGTCTATACCGGCATATATCCGCTTATACTTCGAATTTTTTATCAAACCCTATAATTTATTAACTATGAAAAAGTTCTTGGTTTTTTTGATGATTGCAGGATTGATGGTAACCTATCATTCCTGTAAGAAGGTGACGGAGACCATTACTCCCAAAGCCTGTTTTTCTTTCACGCCCACTTCTTCTATTAAGGTAGGGGATGTGGTTACATTCAGTTCATCCT
>JBJKSY010000387.1:0-2476 GCA_046703645.1 Cyclobacteriaceae bacterium | reverse complement strand
GAAGCCAATATCAGCGGATATGACAAGCATAACTGGCGCCTTATCGGATGGCAGAATCAGAAATATATTGATTATAAGGAAGGTTTAAGCAATATCGAACTGGGAAAAGGTTACTGGTTTAATTCAGTAAATAAGTTAACCCTTCAAACAGGGGCGGGATCTGTGAACGAAACAATCCCTTATACCCTCCATCTTGACAAAGGCTGGACATTGATAGGGGATCCTTATAATATTCCTATAAGCTGGAACCAGGTATTGACGGATAACGGAAACCCTGCCGGGGTGGATCCGGTACGTCTTTATAACAATGCTGCCCTTAATTTTTCAGTGGGAGATATAATTCAGCCTTACAGCGGCGGTTTTGTCTGGTCGGACCAGGCGAAAGATATCACTGTTAACCCGCTTAGTGCAGGAGCGGTTGCCCGGGTGAAAGAAAGAATGAAAGGAACTGAAGTTTCTCAGATAAATGGCTGGGAGATTCCTGTCACTCTGGTTAAGGATACCAGCAAGTATTTAATAGGTGGTTTCGGCATGTTCCCGGGTGCAAAAACCGGGAAAGACCATTATGATATAATGACGATTCCCAGGTTTATCCGGTACCTGGATTTCTTCACTACTCACGATCAGTATTTCTACCCGTGGTTTTCTACAGATATTGTTCCTGAAGGGAAAAATTATACATGGTCGTTTAATCTGGAATCTAATTTTATTTCAGGCTCTGTCACATTGCTTTGGGATAATTCGCAACTCGAAGAAGGAAGCCAGTATTTCCTGTATGATCCTGAAAACGGGGAAATGATCAATATGAATCATAATAATGAATATAGATTTGATCTTACCGGTAAAAAGCAAATTGAATTTTATTATGTCAGGGGAATGGACGATCCTGTCATCCCCGGTTCCCTTGTATTGGGAAATGCATATCCCAACCCGGTCAAAGAATCAACAGTAATACCTGTTGCTTTGCCGGCTTCTGCATCAGACTATAAGATCAACTTATCCATATATGACCTGAATGGAGAGCTAATAAAAGTGATAGCTGACGGAAATTATAAACAAGGCTTTTACCGGTTCTCTTGGGATCCGGCGGATGGCCCCGTTAAAGCGGCTCCGGGCCTTTATATATGTCGGCTCGTTGTCGAAAATAATATCATGCAGGTTCTGCAGAAAAAAATAATTCTTCAATAAGGAAGCCATGAAAAAATTTATCTTTTTATTACTATTGTTTCCGGCAATCAAATCCTTTTCGCAGGTAATTCAGGCAAAGACCAATTTAATAGATATCAATCCCGGTAATGCCGATATCAGTACTATATTACCTGTAATAAAGTGGGAATACCCTTCCATGGAATATACAAACAGCCAGGAACATAAGGTTGTTGTTAAAGCGTCTGTATCTTCAAGTATCCCGCTGAAAAGCGTAATGCTGAACGTCAAATCCGGCAAGAACCAATCCACCCGGGGATCCATGCCTGTTAACATGAAAGACACCTCCTTTACAGCAAAGGTCGATCAGGAAGTTTATCTTACGGATGGGGAGAATATTATTGAGATAATGGCGGAGAATACCGATGGAGGTATAGTCCGGGATACGCGTACCATTCTTGTTGGTATGAATGCCATTTCAGATGCAGTGGCAATTGACAGAAAAGATTATGCCCTGCTGTTCGCCACTGATAAATTAGATAATTTTCCCGACCTGGTAAATCCGATTTATGTTGCGAACAGCATTGCCAAGGAATTGAAGGACCGTTACGGTTTTCAGACCGAGGTAGTGGAAAACGCAACACAAAATGAGGTCTTTCTGAAGCTCCGTGAGTATGCCCAGAAAAACTATAAACCCCAGGACCAGTTATTCATCTTTTTTGCCGGGCATGGAGTGTATGATGAAGTTTACGGTGAAGGATATGTGGTTGCAAGTAATTCACAGGCCAATGACCCATCGAAAGATTCATATATTTCCCATAACCGGTTAAGATCGATTATAAATAATATTCCATGCCGGCATATTTTCCTGGCTATGGATGTATGTTTCGGCGGGACCTTCGATCCAATACTCGCAGCCTCGCGTGGTATAGATCAGGATACGAATAACCGTGCCTACCTGGCTAAGAAATTATCGATGAAAACCCGGAAATACCTGACATCCGGGAGCAAGGAGTATGTTCCGGACGGTGCCCCGGGACACCATTCCCCGTTTGCGCAGAAATTCCTCGAAGCGCTGACATCCGATGGAGGTGCAGACAGGATCCTGGTACTTGATGAAATTAAATTATATATGGATCGTCTTCAAACAACACCTCGATTCGGGGGATTCGGAAGCGATGAACAGGGCAGCGATTTTGTATTTGTTGCAAAATAATGTTTACCCTTTTCAATGCGGAAATTTATGTACAGGCTTGTTTGAAATAAGGATACCAAAAGTCAGGGCTGTGTGACTGTCATTTCATTACCGATCAACCTTTCATTATAAGTC